>JAFZMT010000186.1 GCA_017553245.1 Methanomicrobium sp. | reverse complement strand
CATCCAGATCAAAGCCGCCGTGCTTTCCGAACGCATTCAGCATGTGATCAAAGAATGGAATCTTCGTATCCGCATTTACAATACCCGAACCGTCAAGGTTAATCTTTACCTGTATCGAGGTCTCTTTTGTCTTCCTGACTACTTCTCCAACTCTCATCTGCATATCTCCAGAACTTCGGAAAGTGATATCTTACCGCTGTAAAGCGATGAACCGAGTACTATACCTTCTGTGCCAAGACTCTTTAGTGTTTTGACGTCCGCGGTTGACGAAATACCGCCCGCGGCTATCACGGGTATCGAGACGGATTCGATAAGGCGCTTCACGGGCTCGGATTTGATGCCGCTCTGAAGTCCTTCAACGTCCACATTCGTAAAGAGAAGGGCGCCGGCGCCAAGCTCCTCAAAGCGCCTTGCCCATGAGATATAGTCACCGACCGCATCCTCCCAGCCGTTGACGACAACCTGACCGCCTTTGGCGTCGACGCCGGCAACAACCCGCTCGCTTCCGTATTCTTTCGCAATCTCGGCTATCGCCTCGGGCTGCTTTGTCGCAAGCGTCCCGAGGATTACGCGGTCGACACCCACATCAAGCCAGCGCCCCGCATCGCTTACGCTCCTTATGCCGCCGCCGAGCTCCACGAAAACGCCCGTCTCACGTATTACCTCGGATATCTGAGCCGCGTTTTTGCCGCTGCCCTCAAAAGCGCCGTCAAGGTTGATCACATGCAGGGAGTCGGCACCCTCGGATATCCAGCGGCGTGCGTTCTCAAGCGGCGTTCCGTAAGCCGTCCTGTTCTCGCGCTTACCCTGAACAAGCTGGACACAGACGCCGCCTAAAATATCGACTGCGGGAAATACTCTCATCTTTGCACCGTTTAAATTTCTCGAATACGCATTTACATTCAGCGTATCATTATTCAGCGAATCATTCTCTCAATCGGAACTATCAGAATGTCCTTTGCGCCCGCATTCTTAAGCGTGCTGATAAGCGAATAGAGATGCGCCTCATTAACGACGGCATGAACGGCAACCATTCCCTTATCCGAGGAGACATCCATGATGGTGGGTCCCGAAAGTCCCGGAAGAACACTGCGGACGGCATCCAAATCCTCGCGCAGGACATTCATCATCAGATAGCGCTGCCCTTTCGCGCAGAGAACACTCCTGATTGCCAGAGTAAACTCGTCGATTTTGGCGGCGAACCTTGCACGCGCATTCGGATTGCCGATAAGCACCGTCGTCGAGCTCAGAATCTCATCGACGATTCTCAGTTTGTTCGTCGCAAGTGTCGTGCCCGAACTCGTAAGGTCGATTATCGCATCGGCAATCCCGAGATAAGGCGCCGCTTCGCAGGCACCGCCGACGGGGACAAGCGTTACCGATATGCCCTTTTCTTTGAAGAATTTCTCGCATACGCCGGGGAACTCGGTTGCCACCCTCCTGCCGTCAAGGTCTTTTGCGCATTCGATACCGGAATCTTCTGGAACGGCAAGAACAAGCCTTGCTGCCCCCGAACCAAGATCCAGAATCTCATCTACGACCGACCCGCGCTCAAGAACCATATCGCGCCCCGTAATACCGATATCGGCGGCGCCGATTGCGACATACTCGGGAATATCTATCGGTCTTGCAAACAATACCTCAATCTCGGGATCGGATGTCCTTGAGATGAGTTTTCTCGTGTGGCTGTTCTCTATCTTAAGACCGCCCGCTTCAACAAGCTCAATTATCGGGTCTGCTATGCGCCCCTTATTCGGAATGGCAAGGCGCATGACAGAACGTTCTCTGCCAGTGGATTTCATTAATTAAGAAATAATGGGAATTTAAACGAAAAAAAGGTATGTATAATTTTGTGACCTCAGAAGGTCTTTAATTCGCCGCGGATTACCTTCTCGGTAATGTCGGTGATGTTTGCAAGCGAATCGTCGATGATTGCCGAGATGTCTCTCTCCATGGCTTTGGAGTCGTCGGTGCCGTTTGAGATATACTGTGCGCTCGCAACCAGCGGCTCGTCAATCGGCTTTCCGATCTGTGAGAGGAGACGGATATAGAGATCGTCGATTCCGCCGACTTCTCTGACGCACTTCTGTGCAATCTGAGTCGAGAGGAGGTTGTATATTTTTCCGATGTGGTTGATCGGGTTCTTTCCGCTCGTAGCTTCCATACTCATGGGTCTCTGCGGTGTGATAAGACCGTTGCAGCGGTTGCCGCGTCCCACACTGCCGTCATCGCCCATCTCGGCGGATGTTCCCGTAACCGTAAGGAAGATACTGCCGCTCTCGATGATATCTCCTGTGTTGACGAAGACCTT
>JAFZMT010000185.1 GCA_017553245.1 Methanomicrobium sp. | reverse complement strand
GTTCAAGATAAGCAGCACGCCGAACGCGAACAGTATGAGGCAAAAAACCAGCGCTACGCGGGTATATCTGACGGCTTTATTCATTGAAGTTTGAACAGATAGGTGAAAACGGCAACACCATAACCGGAAGTCATTACGAAGTGGATGTAATGGTCGTAATCCCTGAGGATATCGACAAATTACGTGCTATTGTCGAGTCGGATTTAAACACATTTGATACTGAAATTACGGACAAATTAAAAACCGGCGTTGATGTTTCTCAGGCACAGGCAAAATATGATGCCGCAAGAGAGAAGTGGATTCAGTCGGCAACGGCATCCTATGCGACCGCAAAGGTGCTTCTGGATGACGCACAGAAGTTAATTACGGAAGGAAAAACACAGCTTGAGAGAGCCTGGGCTCAGAAATCCATAGATGAGACAACTGCGGCTCTGGAAAGAACCGCATTCTATATCACGGACTTCAAGGTCAACCGCAGTATGACCAATGATCCCAAGGTCATCAATATTGAGACAAAGGTTGAGTCCGCACAGTCATCACTTAACTCCGCAAACGGTCTGATGGGAAACGGAAACTATGCCCAGGCATATACGGTTGCCGAGAGTGCGCATGTAAAGGCCTCGGAAGCTCTTGCAAGTGCCGAAGCACTATATGCTGAGGTCAGTAAAGGAATAATTCCCGACCTCGGCGGCGCAGGATTATTCATCATAATCGGCATTGTGGTTGTTATCGGCATTGTCGGATACTTTGTATACAGACGCCAGACATCCTGGGATGAACTGGGATAAACAGACGAAAATAAGATTAACAAACAAAACAACAAAACACCGTCAAAACACTAAAAACACTTTTTTTAAATTTTTGAAACTTTTACGATTAATTGTATAAATATAATGATCGGATTTTTTAAAAATAATTCAATAACGGTTATTCAAGGTTATTCAATACCGGTTCAATTGTCCGATATTGTTTCTGTCGGAACAGTTATTTCTAAAAAATGTATGGGATATCGAGATCTTATTCCGATATCTTTGTCAGGTACTCATTCATTGCCGCAGCCGCTTTCTTTGCGGTACCCATTGCTTCAATGACGGTCGCGGCGCCGGTTGCGATATCGCCGCCCGCGAAGACATGAAGTATCGATGTCATTCCCGAGGAATTGACGAATACCGTTCCGTGCCTGCCTCTCTCAAGATCGGGCATAAGTGAGAGGAGAAGCGGGTTGGGGCTCTGACCTATGGCTTCGATTACGACATCGGCTTCAAGAGTAAAGGTCGAATCGGGACCTGTCATTGGAGTCGGTATGGGGCGGTTGCTCTCGTCAGGCTTGCCCATATCCATCTTAACGCACTCGATTCCCGATACCGTGACCTCGCCCAGTATCTTCGTCGGGTTGGCACAGCATATGAACTCCACACCCTCTTCAGCCGCATTCTTTATCTCATCCTGACGTGCGGGGAGATCTTCCATGCGGCGCCTGTAGACGAGTTTTACCTCGGCACCCATCCTTCTTGCAACGCGGGATGCGTCCATTGCTACGTTGCCGCCGCCGACCACGACAACCTTCTTTCCTTTGATAACCGGTGTGTCGTAATCGGGGAAACTGTCGGCATGCATGAGATTGACGCGGGTCAGGAACTCATTTGCCGAATAAACACCGTTGAGACCTTCGCCTTCGATATTCATGAAAGACGGAAGTCCGGCACCCATGCCGAGGAATACGGCATCATAGGCGAGAAGTTCATCGACCGAGACACTTCTGCCGACTATGTGATTCAGCTTCAGATCAACGCCGAGTTTCAGGACCTGATCAATCTCATCGCGGACGATATCCTTGGGAAGTCTGAATGACGGAATGCCGTAGGTAAGAACACCGCCGGGTGCATGGAGTGACTCAAAGAGCGTGACGCTGTGACCGTAGCGTGCAAGCTCAGCCGCGGCGGTAAGCCCTGCGGGTCCCGAACCCACAACAGCCACGCGCTTTCCGGTCGGTTTTCCGACCGCGGGTGTGACAATGCCCTGCTTTCTTTCCCAGTCGGCAACAAAGCGTTCAAGTGCGCCTATCCTTACGGGTCTCTCCTTCTTTCCGAGTACGCATCTGCCCTGACACTGCGTCTCCTGCGGGCAGACTCTTCCGCAGATTGCCGGAAGCATATTGTCGGCTTTCAGAATCTTTGCTGCCTCGGCATAGTCCTTCTTTACAACCGCGGCTATGAAACCCGGAATGTTGATGTTTACGGGGCAGCCCTCTGTACATTTCGGACGGACACATTCCATACAGCGTGTGGCTTCCAGAACGGCATTGTTCTCGCTCAGACCGGTATCCACCTCAAGGAAATCGTGTATTCTCTCTGCGGCATCGCGTTTTCCCGACATTACTGCTCAACCCCGCCGGGTTTTTGTTTATTTTGTTTACTCAAAACGCATGTGCCGATATGTTCGTGACCGTTTATGCCGTCCTGACGGTGCGGATCTGCCGCATAAAGCTCTGCGGACTCCTTTTCCATTGCGGGATAGATTCTCTGCCTGTTCATGAGTTCGTTCCAGTCAACCTGATGCGCGTCAAATTCGGGTCCGTCAACGCAGGCAAACTTCATCTTGCCGCCGACCGTGACCCTGCACGAACCGCACATTCCGGTGCCGTCGACCATAATCGGATTGAGGTTTACGATTGTTTTGATGCCGGTTGAAAGCGTTGCCATCGACGTTATCTTCATCATGATTGCGGGTCCGATTATCCAGACGGCATCAATCTTATCGGTCTCGATTCTCTTCTTGAGAATGTCGGCGGGGAATCCGTGGTAACCGCGGCTGCCGTCATCCGTGCAGATTACGAGTTCGTCGCATTCCTTCTCGAGTTCATCTGCAAGCAGGAGGAGTTTCTCGTTTCTTGCGCCGATGATTCCGGTTACGTGATTGCCGGACGCCTTCAGAGCTTTGGCAAGAATCGGAAGGCAGGCAATACCGACGCCGCCGCCGATTACTATGCAGTTTCCGATTTTTGAGACGTCGCTGGGGTTTCCGAGAGGACCCGCAACGTCTTTTATGCAGTCGCCGGCTTTCATCGCCGCAAGCTGTTTTGTGGTCTTGCCGACTGCCATGAAGACTATTCTTACGGAGTCGCCTTTTACCGCCGATATTGTAAGGGGAACTCTCTCCCCGCTCTCGTCGAGCCTTATAATCAGGAACTGTCCTGCCTTGCCGTGCCCTGCAATATGCGGCGCATTTATCCAGAATTCATAGATATTATCGGCTATCTGAGTCGCCTTTTCGATTTCGTATACCAATTTGAGTCACTCCTTTTCAGACTGCCCGTGGGTTTTGCCGCCGATGTCAGTCCGAGAGATGAGATTGAATTGCGTGTATTATTTTGTTATTACAACTTCTTTACTTTACGCACGCGGACAGCAACCCCGCGCTTTGATGAGAGCATCTCATCTGCACCCATCATCGCCCGCCCCGTTGCAAGTGCGCTTTCGCCGACGACAAGGACCTCATCGCCTTCGCGGATGTCGCGGTCGCAGTCCGATACGCCGGGGGCGAGAATATCTCCCTGCGGGACGAAATTATCGATGTAAACACGATATCCCGATTCAATCAGTTCCCAGCCGTCAAAGGTCGGTCTGAAATAACCCGTCTCGGAGTCCACCGAGAATAACTGCTGGTTTCCTTTTAAAACCTTCTCGCGCAGGAATTTGCCCTTAAGCCTCAGCTTTGAGGAGTCAAAACTGTCGCGGGTCGCTCCGAACTGATAGGAGACGGTGCCGCCGATGATGTCCGGCGATACCTTCCTGTATCCCTTAAGGGCATCCTGAAGCTTCTTTAAGGATTCCGCGGATGTGAGCCGCTCAGTGGCGGTTACCTCATAATCAATACCCGCGCGTTTGAGAGCCGCCTCCGCAATCCCGAGTGAATCGCCGTCAAGGTGAACGAAGACCTTTTCGTAGTGATTCTTTTCGAAGTAGCGCGCTATCGCGTCCGTGATAAACGCTCTCTCCTCGCCGTCCCAGTATCCGGTGACGGGGACATCGTAATGACCCGCGGGATAGATTCTCTCCAATTCGCGCGGGACAATGCCCAGCGGCGACGTGATTATTATCTCGTGGGCGCGGTTCTGAATCGCCGACTGGAACTTGACGTGACTCTGCGACTGCGAATACGGTTTCTTCGCCGAACACGGGATAAGAACGGCGACATCGGTTCTTGACGGGACAAAGCGCTCTATAACGCGGTTGACGAAGCGCTTAACTTCGGGGCGCTTCATCGACTCGCCCGTATTGGCATAGAGGCGCGTCGGTCTTACCGCGGGTGCGCGCTTCTCGGAAAAAACGTATGCTTCGTCGAAGAGGCGCATGATTGAGACCTGCGCCGCGGTATTTCTGCACCTGCGCTCAAGAAGTTCTCTTACGTGACCGGTGCGTATGAAATATTTGACGGTCTCAATCTCGTTATCGAGCATATTGCGGTTGTGCTCTTTGAGATCGCCTTTTTTACAGCCGCTGCAACAGCATAAGCCCTTACCGAAGGCTTCCTCCGCGGGCAACTCGCCGTCATGCGTGCAGAATATGTTCTGAACGGATTTGAGGTCGACGGCGCGGTAATCGAAGAGATCGAATCCCGAGCATATCAGGGTGCAGACGTTTGACGGCAGTGCGGATGCGGGCGCATAACGGCATGTATCCGACGGAGTTGCGTCTGTTATTTTTATGACGGCATCCGTGTAATAACGCGGATTGTCAAGAACGGTCTGCCAGTTGGCAATGACCAGCATACTTCCCGATTCCGCGGCATTCTCCGAGTTCGGAGTTTTAAAAACGGCGCCGTCGTATTCCGGCATGTATCGCGCCGTAAACTTCTCGGATGCAAAGAGCGGGACGGATGAAAACCTGTGACGCTCATCGGAGATATCGGGAAAGAGCTTATCGACATCGAGGGCAATCGGCGTCTGATATCGTGTTGTCTGCCCGGTCTGTCCGGTCTGCCCGTGCTCTTCGTGACGGTCACAGTCTGTCTGCCCGGTCTTCCCGGTCGGCTCACACCCTAAACTCAGGATACCTATTCTTGCAATGCCGTCGCGCTTAACCGCCTCAAACATAACCGTACCTCGCGGCAACCACGGAGAGTTCTTTTGTGAGCAGATCTCTGAGACCTTCGGCACAGCTGATACTGAAGACCGTATCGGGATTTGCCTCAATCAGATTAACTATGCCGCGGCAGCCTGCCTTTATCATGTCATCATCCCAGACCTCGGGAATCTCGCTCTGACCTATGGGGAAGGTCTCGCCGAGTTCGGCAAGATAGGGTCCGAACGGCGGCTTGAAAAGGAAGACGCTCTCGTAACTTTCAGGTGAACCGCGGACTTTGCCGTCGAAGGTGATGAGCGCGGTTTTGCCGCAGGGCAGACGCTTTGTCATCTCATGATAACGGATAACCTCGGTTCGCAGGCAACTTTCACTGCCGCGATAGAAGAAACGCCGTTTT
>JAFZMT010000184.1 GCA_017553245.1 Methanomicrobium sp. | reverse complement strand
TGCTATCTTCAAGGGATATGATAAACCTGAGAAGAAGAATTATTTCGAATCTTATGAGTTCATGTGCCCCGATAATGTCGGCAAGTACTTCTATCTGATCGTTACCGATGAGAACGGAGCGACAATCTCCAAGACTAAAGTAACAATTAAAGCATAAATTAATTAAAAATTAAAAAATGCAGGTTATCCCTGCATTCTCAAATCTTTTATTTATTTGGGGGCGAGCGGTTGCCCCCAAATATCATCACTCTTCATTACGGCTTTTTTCGCATTCCCTCAAAGATCGGTTAAATTATTAATTACATTTAGTTAACTCATTGAATTATATAATGTAAACATCATAACTTATTGGTTACTGTATGGCTGACAATTCCGCTGATGAACGGAAACTTCCGAATTATAAACTCAGATTCCTGATTCTGCTGATTCTGACGGTTATCTGTATTTTTGTTTCGTTTGCGGTCGGAAGATTTTCACTGGATATATCCACGGCGGCGGCATTGATCTGTGTGAAAATTGTCTCGATGTTTGATCCGCATGTTGTTCTGGCTCAAAATTATGCGGATTACAGCGTGCTTTTCAATATCCGACTTCCGCGAATCATAGCGGCATTGCTGGTGGGTGCGGCGCTTTCCGTCGCAGGTGCGGCATATCAGGGAATGTTTCAGAATCCTCTTGTCTCGCCGGATATTCTGGGCGCATCGGCGGGTGCGGGGTTCGGAGCCGCGGTTGCCATTCTGATGGGACTGGGAAGCACGGATATCATGATCTTCGCGTTTTTATTCGGACTTGCGGCGGTGGGCGGCGCATACGGCGTCAGCCTTCTTTCAAAGGGTCCGTCCACTCTGAGCATGGTCCTCGCCGGCATTCTGGTATCAAGTCTGTTTTCCGCGGGATTATCTTACATTAAGCTGGTCGCCGATACCACCAATGAACTTCCGGCTATCACCTACTGGCTTATGGGCAGTCTTGCGTCCATGACGTGGATGCATGTCCTTTACGTCCTTCCCATTATTCTTATCGGGTTAATTCCGCTCTTTCTTCTGAAATGGCGCATTAATATTCTCACGCTCGGCGAAGACGAGGCAAGAAGTCTCGGTGTAAACACGGGTCTTCTGCGGCTTGCCGTGATAGTCTGCGCAACGCTTCTTACAGCCGCGGCTGTCTCGATTACCGGTGTTATCGGCTGGGTGGGGCTTGTCATCCCGCATTTTGCACGCATGGCGTTCGGCTGCGACTACCGCAGACTTATTCCGGTATCGGTTGTCATGGGGGCATGTTTCCTTCTTGCCGTCGATGACTGTGCAAGAACGATGGCGACAATCGAGGTGCCGATAGGCATTCTGACGGCATTTTTGGGCGCACCCATATTTGCTTATCTTCTCATAACGGGAGGCAGACACTGATGAGCCTTGATGTCTCAAATCTCTCGTTCTCCTATACAAAGGAGGGCAGACTTGTCTTAAACGGCGTATCGTTCAGTGCGAAATCCGGCGATCTGCTGGCAGTTCTGGGTCCCAACGGCGTCGGCAAAAGCACTCTCTTCAGATGCATATTGGGATTCCTGACGAATTATTCCGGGCAGATTCATTTGAACGGCATTGATTTGAGGAAACTTGACAGCCGCAGTATCGCAAGAATGGTGGCATACATTCCGCAGTCGACGTATCCCGTCTTTAATTTTGCCGTTCTTGACCTTGTTCTCATGGGCATGACAAATCAGATTCGTCTGCTCGGTGAACCCAAAGCGGAGCATGTCGAAAAGGCGCTGAAAGCCATGAAAAGTCTGGGTATAGAGAAACTGAAAAATGCGGGGTATGCGGAGATTTCGGGAGGAGAACGCCAGCTTGCGCTGATCGCCCGCGCTCTTGTTCAGGACGCAAAGATTCTCATTATGGATGAGCCGACCGCAAATCTGGATTACGGTAATCAGATTCGCGTCATGAGAAAGATACGAAAACTTGCCGATGCGGGGTATCTCATTATTCTCTCGACTCATAACCCCGAACATGCATTCCTTTACGCCAACCGCGTTCTGGTAATCAAGGACGGACGTGTGATCGCAGACGGTAAGCCGGATACGGATCTGACAGCCGGACTTATCGGGACGGTTTACGGTGTGAAGGTTCATGTCGATGATTATCGCAACGTCGCCGGCGTTCACAAAATCTGCGTGCCCGTCGATGCCGATGATTCCGATACTGCCGAAAATGCCGGTATAACCGATAATGCAGGTAATGCCGATACTGCCGATGACTGAGGGCAGACCTGTGGCAGGCTGAGGGCAGTTCGGGTGACTTTTTTACGCAGCCTGCGGTCTTTTCTCTTTGAATGCAGACAGAAATATGACTGAAATATGACAGAAGTATAACTGAAATATGTTAACTTAAACATATTAACAAAATCCCATTAGTTACTCTTATAACTTAAAAACGCGCATTTTAAAGGTACTTATGAAATTAATTACAGTCGCAGGTCCGCCGTCTTCGGGCAAAACGTCGGTTATTTTAAAGACTATTGCTGCACTGGGTCTGCCGAAAAGAAGTGTCGGCGTGGTAAAGTTTGACTCTCTGACTTCTTTCGACAACGTAAGATACAGTGAGAACGATGTCCCTGTTCAAACCGGATTTGCGGGAAAAATCTGTCCCGATCATTTTTTTGTGACAAATATTGAAGGTGCCATGAAATGGGGCAGGAAAAAGAATCTTTCAATGCTTATCACGGAGAGTGCGGGACTTTGCAACCGCTGTTCGCCTTATATCAGGGGCATACTTTCGGTCTGCGTCATCGACAATCTTTCTGGTGTAAATACGCCGCGAAAAATCGGTCCCATGCTTAAATATGCGGATATTGTCGTCGTTACCAAAGGCGATATCGTATCGCAGGCTGAACGTGAGGTATTTGCATTCAATATCAAAGAAGTGAACTCCAATGCAAAGGTCATTTTCGTCAACGGAATTACGGGTCAGGGCACATTTGCGCTTGCAAAATATTTCAGCGAAGTGCCTGAGGTCGATACATTAAAGGACAGGACACTGAGATTTACGATGCCGGCGGCGATATGCTCATACTGCACCGGAGAAACGAGAATCGGCGATTATTATCAGCTGGGTATGCTCAAGAAAATGGAATACGGGGATTAGATGAGTTCCGATACATGTGCATATGATTATTACGGCGAGGTCATGAGCACTCCGCTGTATCTTCTTTTGGAGAAGTATCCGCTCTCGGCGGACTATCTTGCAAATCACAGATTAAACAACATTGATAAGTCCAAGCCGCTTTTGTCCGCTCTGACCGAGGCTGATATCGACGCCCTTGAGGAATTCGGTCTTGATGCCGAGAGTCTTGTGCTGCATTTCTGTAAATTCCTTGAGGCATTTACCCGTTCGCATACCTGTGATTTCGGAACGATACATTCCGTGACCATAATCGGCGGAATTGACAAGTCGGGCGCTGCCGAAAACGTTTCACTGACTTTGCACCCGGGCGAAATCGTAAGTATTGTGGGTCCGACGGGGTCGGGAAAGAGCAGACTTCTTGAGGATATCGAGTGCATGGCGCAGAAAGATACGCCCACCATGCGTCAGATTCTGATAAACGGCGTCGTTCCCGACGATGAAAGAAGGTTTGAGACCGGCGGAAAGCTCGTTGCCCAGCTTTCGCAGACCATGAACTTTGTCATGGACCTGACCGTCCGCGAATTTCTGGAGATGCATGCAAAGAGCCGGATGGTAAGCAATGTCGAGGCGGTTGTGGAGCGCTCGTTCATCTGCGCCAATTCTCTTGCGGGTGAGAAGTTCACTCCCGATACCAAGGTGACGCAGCTTTCCGGCGGTCAGTCGAGAGCGCTTATGATTGCCGATACCGCGCTTATGAGCGCCTCTCCGATTATTCTTATCGATGAGATAGAAAATGCGGGTATTGACAGAAAAGAGGCAATAAAACTCCTCTCCGGCAATGAAAAGATAATTCTCATGTCGACGCACGATCCGCTTCTCGCACTGCGTGCCGACAAAAGAATTGTTATCAAAAACGGCGGTATTTCAAAGATACTTGTCACTTCGGATGAAGAAAGAGAGAGTCTTGAGGAGATAGAGAAAGTCGACAGAGTTTTGCTGAACTTAAGGAACAGCCTTCGAAGAGGGGATGTTATCACCAAAGACAGCGTCTGCGGGATAAAAGAAGATTAGATTACATTGACAGGAGTAAAAATGTGGGAAATATACGATGCATTGATTGAAAAAATTCCCGACGATCTCACAGTTGATGAGATTGTCGTCGGAAACGGAATTACATATGTTGAGAGCAACGGCGGAAGCGGCAGTGCGCCTTACAGGAATTACACGGAGCGTGCACCGCAGTATGAAGGCGATAAATTTGATCTGTCGCTGAAAGAGGTTGCGGAACTTGTCAAGTCATGGAACTTTGTGGAAGCCTCGGCAGGTAATGCCGCACTTCTTGCCTACTACAATCACCCCGACCGCGTCAGAGCCAAAGGGATTCTTTCATCCGACAAGAACCGCGTCGAAGACAGGTTAAAAGATCCGTTCATCAATTCGCAGAAAGAGATACAGGGAAAGAAGGTCTGCGTTGTCGGTCATTTTCCGCTCATCGAGAATCTGTTTGAGCCGGTATGCGACTTGAGCATAATCGAATGGGATCCCGGAATCGGAGATTATCCGTATACGGCATGTGAATATCTTATCCCCGAGTCCGACTATGTGTATTTCACATGTGCATCCATCGTCGATAAGAGTCTGCCGCGTATTCTGGAACTCTCGGAGAATGCCAAAAAAATTACAATGGTAGGTCCCGCAACGCCGCTTGCCGAGCAGTTCTTTGATTACGGCATCGACGATCTCTCCGCGTTTGTGATTCTGGATAATGAGCGGGCAAAGAGAATCGTCTCGGGTGCGGAATTCCAGCGCATATATGCGTCGGGAAAGAAGGTGAATTATCTGTCGTCCGCACGTTCGGAATAAGTCCGTCATTCATTGCGGTCATTCATTCCCGTGAGTCACTCCGGGCACACATTTCCGTCACTCGCGGACTTTGTTAACTAAATAACGTTAACAAAATTTAGATATAAACTAATATATTCTTATTTTTGCAATAATAATGCATGGTTATAAGATCATTTGAGATTTTGTCGTTATTTTTGCTGACAATGGCGCTATTATGCCCCATTGCAGCCGCAGACAGTGAAGAGCTGCGAAGTTTTACGGATGACTGCGGAAGAACCCTGATGCTGCCGGTCACCATAAACAATGTTTCGCCTTCGGGACCGCTTGCACAGATTGTGCTTTATTCGATAGATCCCGACCTGCTTGTAAGCATAGCAAGTTCTTACAGCGATGAGCAGTTGAAGTATATCGATCCGCGTGTTGCCGGTCTGCCCGTTACGGGTCAGTTCTACGGCGCAAAGTCGACGATGAATCCCGAAGAGATTATGGAGATGGATAAAAAAATCGGTATTTCACTCGTTCTGGATACGGGAGAGGCAAAAGCTACCGTGAAAGAAGATTTGGATGCGATCTCGGAGCAGACCGGCATTAATTTTGCTTTCGTTACGCAGAATAAACTGCATCAGATTGCCGATTCGTATCTGGTTTTCGGAGACCTTCTCGGACGCAAGGAGGAATGCGCTAAACTTTCCAAATATGTCTCGGACCTCATGAATGAGTTTGACGCAGGCATGGCAAAAGTCGGCGACAATAAAAAGAGCATAATCTATGTTACCGCGGTTAAAGGCAATTCCGTATCGCTTGTCGGTTCCGGTGAGAAGTCATATCACGGCGAGGTCGTGAATATGCTCGGAAACAATCTTGCAAAGCCTGCCGTGAGTTCGGGAGGTAACGGCGATGAATACACGACCGAAGACATTCTCGGCATGAATCCCGACATAATCATTGTCGCGTATGCGCCGAATCATGCTTACTATAATGAGATTATGAACAGTGCCGAATGGCAGTATCTGGATGCGGTAAAGTCAGGAAACGTGTATGAAGCACCCTACGGACCTTACAGCTGGATGGGCGGACCGCCGTCGGTTCAGCGCCTGCTGTCATTGATCTGGATCGGAAATCTGATGTATCCCGATGTCTTTGATTATGACGTTAAGGAAAGGGCAAAAGAGTTCTATGAGCTGTTCTTCCACTATAAGCTCAGTGATGAGGAACTGAAGGAGCTTATGATTCATGCACAGCGCAATGCGGGTTCGCAGACCGCCGGTGCACAGACCGGCGCGGTAACCGCTGCCCCGACATCGTCCGCGAATACGCCGGCGAACACACCCGCCGCACCCTCAGGTTCGCCTGCGAAGTCGCCTGCACCTCTGGCGGCTCTGATTGTGAGTCTGATTGCGGCGGCATACGTTGCTAAGAGAAGATAGGATTTAATTTTAATTTTAATTTTTTTTGATACCATGACTGATGTTTATGATATTGACTGGAATCTTTTCTGGAATGATCCGCGTATGTTTAACTCGGGAAACAAGGCGGAATGTTCCAACCGCTGGAGTGACAGGGAGTTGTGCAGATATTTCGATGCCGCCGCAAAACGCGATAACTACCGCAGTTCCATGAGCAGAATCGAGGGAATGCGGTTGACAAAAGACTCCCGCGTTCTTGATATCGGTGCGGGACCCGGAAGCGTTGCAATTCCGTTGTCACAAAGGGTTTCGCATGTGACCGCGGTTGAGCCGTCGGAAGGTATGCGGGAGTGTCTTTTGGAGAATATTGCGGAGCGCTCCGTCTCAAATATAACGGTTGTTCCCAAGACATGGCAGGATGTCGATATTGAGAAGGATTTGAATGCACCCTATGATGTCGTCTTTGCGTCGTATTCTCTGGGCGTGCCCGATCTCCGTGAGGCGCTTTTAAAGATGAATGACGCCACGGAAAAATACGTCTATATTTTCTGGTTTGCGGATATGATCTCGCATTGGAAGAAGTTTTACAGACCGGTATGGAAGGAGCTTTTCGGAGTGCCGCCTGTTGAGAAACGCACTCCCAATGTTATCTATAATCTTCTGCATCAGCTCGGTTTTTATGCGAATATCGAGGTTACAAAGTCGGTCAATTCCACCCCTTACGCCTCAATCGACGATGCCGTAAAGGATCAGGCGCAGGGACTTCTGCTTACCGAAGATTCCCAGTTTGCGGTGCTGAAAGATTTCTTAACCGGAATCATGCGCCGCGAAGACGGGCGGTATTATCTGGATAATGTGTCTTATCAGTCGAAGATCTGGTGGGAAAAGGATTTCTGATTCGGATTTCCGCAAATTACTTTTTTTATTCGGGCAGTCGAGGTGGAACGCCGCGGGGCGTGTGTCATGAGAAACGGCGATGCAAAAGTTATGAGGTATTTTGCCTGCGCAATCCTTTTTTCTGCGTTTTTTCGATTGTGAAATACAGTGTATATCTGTATCCGATAATCGGTTCTCTGACAGTCCATGACAGCGTTCTGCTGTCCTGTGAAAATTTAGGAACCGCGCTCCATGCTTCCAATTCCTTTTCGTGCGACACAATCCTCTGTTCCGAATAATCCGTTACTTTATAAAGGACAACTTTTTTCTCTCTGTCAGGCTCCATTCCCCGTATAAGGACATATCCCGAGATGCTTTTATCAAGGGATACGGTAACGTTCAGCTCTTTTGTCGGATAATTAATGCGGGTGCTGATAAGTTCGAGTCCCGCGACATTTCCGCCGTCAAAGTCCCTCAGTTTTCTGAAACTCGGG
>JAFZMT010000183.1 GCA_017553245.1 Methanomicrobium sp. | reverse complement strand
TTTGCTTGATGAATGTGAATCTAGGAAAAAATATGATGTTCATGAAGAACGTGAGGATAGTCAGTTATTTTCTGATAAGAATAAAAAGAAGTTGTTGAAAAAATTAGGGAATAAAAAATCCCGTAGATGAGACAGATAAGAAGCAAATCATGTAATCCCTCTCATCAGACTCTGCTATAATTCAGAGTTGGAAATGACAATTATCTCTTTTTTACGCGGTCTCGATCTTTGCCGCCTTTTCCAGACCGAGTTCCGCAATCGAGATATCTCTCATCTCGCCCTTTCTTATCTTACCCGCGACCGTCATCGGGAAGGAATCGACGAACTTGATATATCTCGGAATCTTATACCTCGCAATCCTGCCCTCGCAGAACTTTCTCAGTTCATCTTCAGTCATGGTCTCCTTATCGCGCAGCTTAACCCAGACCATAAGTTCCTCGCCGTATTTCTCATCGGGAACGCCGATGACGTAAGCGTCCTCAATCTTTCTGTTGGTGTGGAAGAACTCCTCGATCTCACGCGGGTAGATGTTTTCGCCGCCGCGGATGACCATCTCCTTTAATCTGCCGACTATCTTGACATAGCCTTCCTCATCCATGATGCCCAGATCGCCTGTGTGGTTCCAGCCGTTCGCATCTATCGTCCTGCGGGTAGCGCTCGGATTATTGTAGTAGCATTTCATGACCACATAGCCGCGTGCGCAGATCTCTCCCGTCTCGCCGCGTCCGACAATCCTCTGCGTGTTGGGATCGATAATCTTTAACTCGACATGCGGGAATGTCCTGCCGACCGTCGTTACACGCCTCTCAAGGGTGTCGTTCGTCGTCGTCATTGTGACACCCGGCGACGTCTCGGTCTGACCGTAAACGATGACGATGTCCTTCATGTGCATCTTCTCGTTTACCTCCTTCATGTACTCGATGGGGCACGGAGAACCTGCCATAATGCCGGTTCTCAGCGAATCATACTTGTATTTGTGGAAGTTGGGGTGTTTGAGTTCGGCGATGAACATAGTCGGCACCCCGTGAACCGCCGTGCACTTCTCGTCGTTGATGGTCTTTAGGACAGCTTCGGCGTTGAACGCCGGCGAGGGAATAATCATGGTCGAGCCGTGCGTGACGCACGCCATATTGGATAAGACCATTCCGAAGCAGTGATAGAAAGGCACGGGGATGCAGAGCCTGTCCTTTGAGGTAAAGCCCATGCCGGAGCCGATTGTGTAGCCGTTGTTCAGCACGCTGTGATGCGTGAGCACGGCGCCCTTCGGATATCCGGTTGTGCCCGAGGTATACTGGATATTGACGGGATCGTCGAAAGAGAGCATCTCCTCGCGCTCCCGTAACTCCTCCTTTCCAAGGGAGTGACCTTTCGCAATGAACTCGTCCCACGTGTACATGCCGTTATACGAGATGTCGCCCATGAAAACGACGTTCTTTAAGAACGGGAATTTCTCTGAGGATATGCTCTTTCCCGCCTGCATCTCGGTTGCCTCGGGACATGCCTCATAGAACATTCCGACATAGTCGGAGTTCTTGAAGCGCCCCTGCAGAATCAGGGTATGGACTTCCGCCTGCTTAAGCACGTATTCAAGTTCGAAGGAACGGTATGCGGGGTTGATGTTGACCATGATTGCGCCGCATTTTGCGGTCGCAAACTGAACCAGAACCCATTCGGCATAGTTCATTGCCCATATGGCTACGCGGTCTCCCTTCTTTACGTCAAGTGACATAAGGGCAAGCGCGAGTTCATCAACTTTTTCGAGGAATTCACTGTACTGCCACCTTATGCCCTGCTCGATTGAGACCAGAGCTTCATTTTCGGGGTATTGTCGGGCGATTCTCTCAAGCATTTCTCCGATGGTTTCGCCTATCAGAGGAACGTCCGACAATCCGCTTGCGTAGCTCATCATAGCCATATTCCTACATTTTTGTCGTTTCAGATATTATATTTGATGGGTAATTCCCGAAAATAACGCCGTGTATCCGGCTTACCGATGAATACATTATCACGGTATTTTCATGGTATTACCGCGGTGTCGGGTGAAGGGGGGGTATGTATCGTGTCGGGCATCGGCGGGTGTTGCGGACAAATAGCAATTCTTAAATTTATGACTCTCAAATATAACTAAGACTTCTTATGTCAGGGGTTGTGGCCTAGTCCGGCATGGCGACGGGCTCCAACGGTCTTTGCGTATGATGAACAATGGGTCTGCTGAGGAGAAATCCTGTGATGATCCGTTGGAGCGCTGATGCAGATGACTGCATATTGATGATAAAGCGTGATAAAACGCATGTTCGGAGAGACCCGTCGATCGTGAGTTCAAATCTCACCAACCCAACTTTTCACAAAGTAATTTCCGAGAGCCGCAGGCATCGCATATGCGGGGGGGGGTTCGTCAGGTTTCGTTAAGTTTCGTTATACAGTGTCAGCGTTATAAACAGTATCTGTGTTATATACAGTATCAGCCCCTGGGATGAGCCCGCGGTTATGGGCTTATGATTATGCTTTTTTACTTCCACGACACATATATAAGCAGGTAGGATACCTGATATGTATTTAATTGGTGAAGCACTCGAAGGCGAAGGCGCAGAGCTTGCGCACATAGACCTCATTATCGGCGACAAAATGGGTCCCGTTGGAATGGCATTTGCAAATGCGGCATCACAGCTTTCCGCAGGACACACCCCGCTCCTTGCGGTTGTAAGACCGAATCTCCTTACAAAGCCGGCAACACTCATTATACCGAAAGTCACGCTCAAGCATGAGGCTCAGGTTAATGCGATGTTCGGCGCGGTTCAGGCTGCGGTTGCCAAGGCAGTCGCGGATTCATACGAAGAGGGCGTTTTCGACAAACGCGAATGCGGTCCCGAAGATATGGTCATTTTAGTCAGCGCGTTCCTGCACCCCGACGCGAAGGACTACAACCGCATCTACCGCTACAATTACGGTTCGACAAAACTCGCAATTCAGCGTGCATTTGACAAGTTCCCCGACAAAGCGACGCTCATCAAGGAGAAAGACCGCGCAGGTCACGCAGTCATGGGATTCAAGGTCGCAAAGCTCTGGGATCCCCCGTATCTGCAGGTTGCACTTGATCTCGTCGACATGGGCACGGTCGAGAGAGTCTTAAAGGCGGTTCCGAAGAGCGACCACGTCCTCATCGAAGCGGGAACTCCGCTTATCAAGCAGTTCGGACTTTCGGTTCTCAGCAAGATCAGAGAGATAAGACCCGATTCGTTCATAATCGCGGACTTAAAGACACTCGATACCGGAAACCTCGAAGCCAGAATGGCGGCAAACGCCTCCGCGGATGCGGTTGTCGTATCCGGACTTGCGCCGATTGAGACAATCGAGAAGTTCATCCTCGAAGCCAGAAAGACGGGAATTTATGCGGTCATCGATATGCTCAATGTCAGCGACCCCGTTAAGCTCGTCGCTGAGCTTGCAAAACGCGGTGCGGCACCCGGAATCGTCGAGATGCACCGTGCAATCGATACCGAGGGTTCAAAGCCGAACTGGGGCAAGATTAAGGATATCAAGAAGGCTGCGGGCGGAAAGCTCATTGTCGCAACCGCGGGCGGTATCAGGCAGAATGTCGTTAAGACCGCTCTTGAGTCCGGTGCGGACATAATTGTCGTAGGACGCGCAATCACGGCAAGCAAGAATATCCAGAATGCGGCCGAGCAGTTCCTCGATGAGATGAACAAGGAAGAGATCGATCAGTTCAGAGTAATGACCGATTTCTGAAATTAAAAATCAA
>JAFZMT010000182.1 GCA_017553245.1 Methanomicrobium sp. | reverse complement strand
AGTAATTTTTGCACATTTTTGATAAGGATAACATAAAAAAATCCGTTCGTGAAAAAAATATGCAATAACATTGTGAATCTGTGAAAATAATTTCTTCACAGAAACACATCGCTGTGACATCTTAATAATGTATAGATCCCGCCGCACACCCGTAAAGATCAGAACTTCGGATATACCGTATTCTCCACAGGCAGATTCAGCGAATACTTTTCATTGTACCCTCTGAGCATCTCCTCAACCGAGAGATCTTTGAACTCGTCCGGGTAAAGCATCTTCGCAAACGAAGCCGCACCCGCAAAGCATCTCGGACCGTAGGTGATTCCCGAATCAATCAGCCATAATCTGCCGTTTTTAACGGACTGCATACCCGAAAATCCCGTTCTGGAGATTACGTCATTCCAGATACCCTCGGCATTGCCCATCTTCTCGTGAGTTGCCACCTTTATGTATACCTCGGGATCCTGATCAATCAGCCATTCGGGAGAGACCTTGGTCGCCGAAGACGTATCGGTTTCCTCTATGATATTAACGCCGTCAACTATATCCAGAAGCAGATCCATTCCCGATCCCTTTCCCTGAGCGGAATAATCCGTATAACCCTCACAGAAGACACGCGGGTGCTCTGCCGTTGTATTGGCGATACGCGACGAAAGCGAGCCCATGACACTGTCATAGTATTCGCAGAAGGCTTCGGCATCCGCGGTATTGCCGACGAGCTTACCGAGTTCTCTTACGTCCTGCGTCATCGTCGTCGGCTTATAGCAGTCGATATAGACAATCGGGATGTTTGCCGCTTTTATGGCATCGGCATTGTTGGGCTTGGAACTTGAATAGCCGATTACGACATCCGGCGACAGCGTAATAATGGTCTCCAGATCCGGCACATTCCATTTGCCCGTGCTCACGGCATTGGGAAACATCGGTCCTATGTATTCGTTGTCAATGACACTCTGGGAGGCGCCGACAACCTTATCGGCGGCACCGAGAATCTGAAGCATCTCGCCCGCATTCGAACTTAAAATGACGATTCTCTCGGCGGTATGCGGCAGATTGACCGTGCTGCCGTCGGACTGCATTACCGTAATGCCCTCGTTCTGAGGAGGTGCCGTCGTGCATCCCGCTGACACTGCCGCTCCGATAACCAGAAGAGCGGCGAAAACCGGAAGAATGAAACTCTTAACACTCAATTTTACACCGGTTTTCGCACTCAGTTCTGCACTGCATTTTTTTGCGTTCAAATCTTTATCTCTCAAACAAATCACTCCGTGAACGGGATTCACAAATAATCATTTTAAATATATATTTATTATAATTAAATCATACCTTTTTTGAAATTTATCTTACTGCTGCCTTACCGTTATCAAATCGCTGTCTGAACGTGACTTTACCCCTGCCTGACCGCTGTTTTACGTTATCTGACCGTTATCATACGTTATCTTACAGTAATCCTTCTGAAGATAACCACACTTATCAGAACCATGACAAGCGAAGCCGCTATGAGAAATACCGTCTCAAATACGGGGAAAGTGCCGGCGGCAACAGAACGGACGGCATCGATGGCATAACTTATCGGATTTAAGTGTGCGCAGATATTCAGCCATTCCGGCATCTGCGAATACGGCATGAGAGCACTCGACGTAAAGAAGAGCGGCATCGAGATAAACGTGGATACCGCCGCATATGTGTCGTGCTCCCCGATGTAAAGCGCAATCGTGGTTCCGAACGACGATATGAGAATGCCGAAGAGGAAGAGTATCAGATAGATTATCGGATAGACATACAGCGGCAGGATTGTGGCGCCGATGAGTATCGCAATCATAAGGATAATCGTTGTCTGAATCAGACCGCGGGACGTGATAAAGAGAATCTTGCCGAAGAGGATACTCTCACGCGGCACAGGCATTGCAAGGAACTTGTTAAGATATCCGAGAATCTTATCGAACATCAGACTTGAGCCGCCCGAAAGACCTGCGGAGAGCATGGTAAGCACCAGAATGCCCGGGGTGATGAAGTCCAGATAGTTGTCCGTGAACTTCGTCGGCAGTGCAAGACCCACAAAAATCAGCCACGCGGCAGGCATTGCAAGGGTTGAGACCACGTTCAAAGGCGCTCTTATCCAGCGGAGAAGGTCGCGCTGCGCATAATATAATACCCGATACATCCCTACCGCCTCGTCATCAGATTTCTGAATTGCCTGTCGTCAAACGGGATATTGTCGCCGCGGTCATCGCCGCAGGACTGCATATAGACATCCTCAAGATTGGGCTCGCGAATCGAGGAATATATGACATGCGATCCCGCAGACTCGAATGCGGCGGTTAACTCGGGCATGATATTGCTTCCCTTGTCCGCCGAAAATATGAAACCCGACTCGTTTGTCTCGATAAAGGTCGCACCCGCAGGAAGCGACTGCGGAAGGCTGCCGTCCGACCTTATCGTGATTATTTCCTTCTTCAAATCCGCCTTCAGAAATGCGGGCGTGCCCTCTTTTATCAGCTTTCCGCGGCGTATGATGCCGACGCGGTTGCAGTAGCGTTCCGCCTCCTCCATCTGATGAGTCGTGACCAGAATCGTCATTCCCGACTTCTTCAGCTTGGTGATATGCTCCCAGATTGTCCTTCTGGACGCGACATCAAGCCCGATTGTGGGCTCGTCAAGAAAGAGCACACGCGGCTGGTGAACCAGAGCCTGTGCAAGTTCAAGACGCCGTTTCATGCCTCCCGAATAGGTCTTTGTCATGGAATCGGCACGGTCGGTGAGGTTTACCACCTCAAGAGCATCCGCAACAATCCGTTTCCTCTCCGCCTTATCGCGGATGCCGTAGAGCTTCGCGAACAAATCGACATTCTCGCGCCCCGTGAGCCTTATGTCCACAGCCATATCCTGCGGCACATAACTGATGCAGCTTCGCACCTGCGATTTTTCCTTTTCGATATCGTATCCGCAGACCTCGGCAGACCCGGATGTCGCACTCAGAAGTGTGGTAAGCATCCGCACCGTCGTTGTCTTTCCCGAGCCGTTAGGTCCCAAAAGACCGTATATCTCATTCTCCGCCTTCAGAGTGAGACCGTCCACGGCACACAGGCTGCCGTAGTTCTTGGTTAAAGCGTCAGTAATTATTCCGTCCATAGTAATTCCGCATTCATCAATTCCGCAATCCTTTCAGGAAGTGCCGCCCGCAACATAATCGGCAAGCGGCTTTACCTCACAGCCCTTCGCCGCGTAGTAGGCAAACATCTCATCAAGTTTTTTCAGGTCGTAGCTTGTGACGCAGTCTGCAATCACGTGCACCTTATACCCCGATTTCGACATGTTAAAGCACGTCGATTTCACGCATCCCGTGGCGTCGGCACCCGTGACATAGAACTCGTCAATCCCGTTATCCGCGACGAATGCCGCAAAAGCCTCGCTGGTGAGCGCATTTGACTTTGACTTCACGAAGATATTCTCCGAGACCACCTTAAGCTCGGGAACAAGTTCTTCGCCGCGGGTGCCGGGTTTGAAAGTCCGCGTTCCCGCCGAGAGATTGTTGTGCCTGATATAGACAACGTGCATACCTTTAGAAACAGCCCAATCAATCGCCCTGTTAATGCCGTCGATTACCGTTTTGTAATTCTTTGTTATGTCATTCTGAATGTCGATTACGACAAGTGCAATGCTTCCCATGGTCACTCCTTTAATCCTGCGGATACTCCGTGATTCTCCCGAAGTCCTCTGCAATTACTCTGTAAATTCTCTGTAAATACTTATTAATCAAATAATCCGAAGATTGAAATCATTTTCCGAATCATTTCCTGTTGTGCACCCGTTTCATGACCTCCGCTATCGAATCGCCCCAGCCCGCGACCTCATCCGCGGTAATCACGTCGACGCTGCCGCCCTGGAAAGTGCCGTCGCCCGCCTTCTCTTCAAGCCATGACTCGATCTCGAGATAGTTCTCCTTAAGCTCGTCGATGGTCTTCTGATTCGGCTGCCACAGACCGCGGCTTTCCGCCTCAAGAAGCCTGCGGGATATCTCCTCAAGCGCATAGGGGTTATTCTCCTCAAAGAACTCCCTCATGACCTTATCGTTCACGAAGGTATCGGCAATGTCATCGAAGATACTGTCGTCGACCTCCTGCGTCGCGGCTTCCCAGCCGTAAACGCGGCTGACACGCTTCATGATATCGGAAGCGCCCTTATAGCCGTGCTCTTTCATGCCGTCAATCCACTTCGGATTGAGGAGTTTTGTCCGAACGACTCTTCTTACCTCATCGGCAAGAGTCCTTACGCTGACATACTCCGGCTCGCGGGTATCGCCGTAATACGCCTTCACGGGCTTCTGCGAGAGGTATCTTGCCGCCGCCGTAAGTCCGCCCTGATTTCCGTAATAGCAGCAGCATCCGAGGAGATCGTGCTCATCCGAGACCACTTTATTGAATGTCACGTTGACGGTCTCGAGATTCGAGGCAAACTGCTCATATGTCGCCTTTCCGTTTCTTGAGCCGCCGTATGCGTAGCCGTTGACGGCGATGAATATCTCTGCAAGGTCCTTTTCGGTCTTCCACGCGCCCGCAAGTATGGCGAGATTCACGCCCGAGGTATAGGCGCCGGGCTGCGCACTGAATATTCTCGAGGTCGCCTCCGAGAACTCAACCCCTTTGCCCGTCTTTTCGGCTACATGCTTCTTTACGTAGTTTATCTCATCGGACTCGTCAAGGACGGAGACCGCGGCAATCGCACTGTCGACGAGGTTGACGGCACCCATGAAATTGTCGCGCAGGATTCCCGAGATGCGGATTGTGACATCAATCCTCGGATGAACGAGTTTTTCGGCGGGAACAACCTCGAATGACTTGACCTGACCGGCGCCGTTCCAGACCGGGACGACTCCGAGGAGGGAGAATATCTCAGCCATCATCTCGCCGTCGGCGGTCATGATATCGCTGCACATCCAGTAGAACGCCACATTCTCGGGATATTTACCTTCTTCGTCCAGATACTTGTCAAGAAGGGCATCGGCAAGTCTCTCGCCCACACGCCACGCCGACGTCGTCGGCACCTTGGTCGGATCAAGTGAATAAAAGTTCCTGCCGCTGGGGAGAACGTCGCTTCGACCGCGTATCACAAGCCCCGAAGGTCCCGGCGGGATATAGCCGCCGTTAAGCCCGTTCATAAGTGAATCCATCTCTTTTGAGTCGACAATGCGCCGGTTTATCTCATTAATCCGCCCCATTGCGAATTTCAGACTCTTAACTGTCCGCTCGCCAGTATCAGCGGGACTCTTTCCGAGCGCATTTAATATATCCTCGCAGGTTGCGCCCGCAAGTGTCATCTTTACGACCGTAACCGCCTTATTGTAGAGATACTCGATAAGAGCGCCGTTTGAGAGCGAATATCTTGTGTTGAACGCCGACGGATTCTTCTTCAGTTCATCATACGAAAGCCCGAATATTGCCGAAACCGTATCCCTGAGCGACAGCGGCGCATCCGAATCTCCGGTTTCGTATGGATACATCAGAATCGAGGCGATCATATCGGCTTTTTTGTCGCCCTGCGGCAGTTCGCCGAAGACGTGCATACCCGAATCAATCTTGGTGTTGCGTATGAGAGTCAATGCCTCATGACAGATTCTTACGGCATCCTCGACAGGTGTCTCGTGGGTAATATTCAGATTCTTGAATTTGTCACCCGAGACCACCTCGAGTATCATGTGATGAAGCGCGTGCGCACGTGCGGGATCGGTCTTTGCCGTCTCATACTGGTTTAAGAGATTGTCCAGCTTCTCGTAATCGCCGTATAGCGACGAGCCCGTCATCGCCGTCTGCATATGCCCGATAAGCGTGGCATTCGCACGCCTCTTGGCAATCGATCCTTCGGGCGGATTGTCGGTATTGTAGATGTAGAGGAGCGGCTTTCGTCCCGATGTTATCGCGGGGAAACAGTCCTCCGAGAGTGCCGTTCCTTTTCCGGGCAGGAATTCCAGATTTCCGTGGGTGCCGACATGGACAAATACGTCGGCATTGTATATGCTCTCGAAATAATGATATGCCGCAAGATACTGGTGCGTCGGCGGGCAGTCGGGATTGTGGAGAATCTTGCAGACCGAGCCGTCGCACTGCGCTCCGAAACAGCCCCTTTTGGGCTGAACGGCGACGATTGCGTTTCCGAATTTCAGACCAGTTATCAGAATCCTGCCGTCCAGCACCATGCCTTCGCCTGGCGGCTCCCCCCAGATCTCAATCATCCTCTTTTGAACCGACTCGCTGAGCGCGGAGAAATATTTCATGTATTCCTCCGTGCTCATCTGATACAGGGCGCCGCCGCATCTGACAATCTCCGACTTGGTTGTCCAGCGAAACTCCGAGATTGCCTTCTTTTCAAGGAAAAGGTCCATCAGTTCCTTTGCCGATGCCGGAACCCCGACGTTGTAACCCGCATCCTTAAGGCTTGCGAGGATGTTTACGACACTTTTGGCGGCATCCAGATGCGCCGCCGAACCGATATTTGCCTCGACGCTTGCACAGGGGTTGTTGTTTAAGATGAAGACAATCTTCTTTTCGGCATTATTCTTCTCGC
>JAFZMT010000181.1 GCA_017553245.1 Methanomicrobium sp. | reverse complement strand
TTCCATATGATCCATTTTTTGAGGTACCTACACCGTTGAACGGGAGAAATGCCATATTAAATTCCATATTTTCGTGGTTCAAGATATTTTTGAACATTGTCAAGTATATATAATCTGTAATTCCTTCAACCCAGACAACCTTGGTATCCAGATCGTATAACACATTTTGTTTTATGGTCAGTGATTCTTTAATCGGCAATAACGAATCGGGATCCCAGTAATTTACTGCCGTGAACCTGTTTTCAATCCTGCTGCGATTATTCTCCATACTGACAACCCTTAGTTCGTCATAATTGTCAGCATCGATTAAGAAAGGTGAATGAGTTGCGATGATGAACAAAATATCGTTTTTGACGGCAAACTCTTTGATGAACTTCCTTAATTCAGCCTGACCCTGAGGATGCATATGAGTAGCCGGTTCATCCATAATGACAATATCCCCGGGTTTTAAGTTATTATTGGCTATGATATTGAAATAGAAATCAAAGAACCATCTGAAACCTGTTGACTGATACTCCAGTCTGATAGGTTCTTCATTCTTACCTCTTGCCATTCCGAACATTATTCTTGAGGACTCGAGTCTCAAAGTAAATTTATACTTGTCATTGGATATGAAATACAGTTTGTTAAATCGATTGTTTATCTTATTCAGTTCTTTATTCACCTTTTTTTCGAGTCGTGACAAAATTGCGCCGTTGGGATTTTCTTCATTATATTGCTTATATTCAGCGATAAAGTCGTTAAAGTTGAAATTTTCGAAAGAATTGAACAATGCTCTGAAGAACTTGGATTGCGAGATGTTGCTTATGTCGGTATTATTCAGATCTTTACCTGAAATGATATTGTCCTTATATCTGTGCACGGTAGGGACGGCAGATACGCCCAGATAATCCGAAAAAAGATTTTCAAAAGAAGAGATTTCATAAATCTCTCTGTTTAAGTAAGCCGATACTGTTTTAAGTTTGTTTATGACAGCTATATTATCTTTCCAAAAACCGGTATTTTTGAGAATCTTATGCTCTTTCCCGACTGTCACAATTTCCGGCGGGTTGCTTTTTTCAATCCAGTCAAAAATCCCATATATATCGTTTTTGTAAGTTACAAATCTGTATTTTGTATCGGCAGAAATTTTGTCGGTTATTTCCTGAAGCCGTTTAATCTGCGGACAATCATTTTTATCATATCCGTATTTTCCGAGCATGTGAATAATTCTGTGTAATTCGTTTAAAGCAGTCGGTTTTGAAATTTGAACGGCTGCAACTGGAGGTTGAAGTGGCGAAAGTGACGGTGGCGCCTTTTTTACTCTCCAATCTCCGTTGTTTTCAAGATCTATTACATATTTAACGTCAATTTCACTGTTAGTGTAACATAAACTGATTGACGGATTCCTGTCTTTTTTATTATATGACAGATCTGTTACATCTCTTTCCGCGATTGTTTTATCATTAAGTTTCATAATGCCGTTCAGGACATTACTTTTACCCGAGTTGTTGCTTCCGATAAGGACTAAGAGATTTCCCATCCTGCCTTTCTCAAAATTGCTGTTTAAAACCAGATCCTGCGGCTCATCCAAGCCGATATTTCTGAACTTGTCAAATCGTATGACTCTTTGCAGATTTTTTCGTATATCCTTTGGCTCCGCCTTTACCTCTGTCTGAGGTACCTTCTCTGTTTTAACTAGATCAAGAAATACCATTTTTATTCCTCAGGTATTTTGTAAATTCCAAAATATCCTACTCGGTATTATTTTTTCAGGAATGTATAATGTAATCTCAATTTTGCACAATCTGCCGACATGCGCCTTTATCGCGAGTGCCCCGCGAGTGTCGCACCCGTTCGCCGTATGGGAAGATCATTTCCACAATCTTTATTTAAGCTAATACAGAATCTAATTAGCATTAACAGAGTGTTAACATGAAAATAGGAATCATAGGCGGAACCGGAGATATCGGTCAGGGACTTGCCCTCCGTATCTCGGACAAACATGAGATAATACTCGGCTCACGCGACCCGGCAAAAGCGGTCGAAGCTGCCGAAAGCATAATCGCGACCTTGAAGAAGCGCGGCGTCGAAAGCTCCTGCCGCGGCACATCAAACGAAGAAGCCTGCAAAGCGGCGGATTTAATCATCATCTCGCTCCCCTTCCAGCACGTAGCCTCGACCCTTGCCGGAATCGACCCGAAGTACATTGCCGGCAAAATCGTAATCTCGCCGGTAAACCCGATGATCAGAAAGGACGGATTCTTCTACAACAACCCGCCCGAAGAAGGCAGCGCCGCACTCGCGATAAAGAAGATGCTCCCCGAATCCGCAAAACTCGTTACGGCATTCAACAATATCGCCGCCCGCAAATGGACAATCCTCGACGAAGTCCTCGACTACACCGTCGCCGTCTGCGGCGATGACGCCGAAGCAAAAAAGACGGTCATCAAGCTCGTCCGCGAAACCTCACAGCTCTACGGACTGGACGCGGGTCCCCTCGCCGTCTCGGGAATCGTCGAGAGCATAACGCCGCTTGCGATAAACATCGCCCAGATCAACGGTCTCAAAGACCTCGGCGTTTACATCAAATAAATTTGGCACCCCGCTTTGCGGCGGTCGCGTCATAAAAAAACCTCATTTTTCAGCTTTTTTTGCATTATCCCTTCGGCAGTCCTTGCGCGTTGTCCGGCGCTCATGATGGAAGGACATTGCCCTCGTATTTATAATTATGTTAAAATAGTTTCAAGTCTGCCCGCATTACCGCCGGAATCGAAAAATCTCGGGAACCTCACGGCATCGAAAATACGATGACGCGGAGAGGCAATCCCCGACACCTGCCTTGTCAGAAAGATAATTCCTATAACATTTATATATTAGAAAGTAAAACATTGATTGTCAGATATCACTCGGCAGGTAAACAAAAACCGCGGTCTTATATGACAGGATGTTAATAAATGGCAAAAATAAACCCATTTGAGATGGCGCAGCAGCAGTTACTGGACTGTGCAAAGATCCTCAAACTCGATCAGAGCGTAGTCAACGTACTCATGCAGCCGCAGAGACAGATTCAGGTTTCAATCCCCGTAAAGATGGACGACGGAACAACAAAAGTCTTCCAGGGCTTCCGTGTACAGTACAACAATGCACTCGGACCTTACAAAGGCGGTATCCGCTTCCACCCTGATGAGACAATTGATACCGTTCGTGCACTTTCGGCATGGATGACATGGAAATGTTCTGTTCTCGGACTTCCTCTCGGAGGCGGAAAAGGCGGAGTCATCTGTAATCCTAAAGAAATGTCCGAGGGCGAACTTGAACGCTTAAGCCGCGGATATGTCAGAGCAATCTGGCAGAACCTCGGACCCGACACCGATGTACCTGCACCCGATGTATACACAAACGGTCAGATCATGGCTTGGATGATGGACGAATACTCGGTCATCAAGGGCAAGAACCAGTTCGGACTCCTCACCGGCAAGCCGCTCGTAGTCGGCGGTTCACTCGGACGCAACGACTCAACGGCAAGAGGCGGAATGTTCACACTCCGTGAAGCCGCAAAAGAGCTTAAACTCAACCTCAAGGGCGCAAAATTCGCAATCCTCGGATTCGGAAACGCCGGAACGTACGCCGCAACACTCGCTGAGGAAATGTTCGGCGCCAAAGTCGTAGCCGTCACCGATTCGAAAGGCGGTATCTACGATGAGAAAGGTCTCAACATCAAGAAGGTCTCCGAGCACAAAGCAAAGACCAAGTCCGTCGTCGGCTACAACAAACTGAAGAAACTCACCAACGAAGAAGTCCTCGCACTGCCGGTCGATGTAATCGTCGCAGCCGCACCCGATGAGGGAGCAATCAACGAGAAGGTTGCAAAGACAATCAAAGCAAAGGTAATCTGCGAACTTGCAAACGGACCGACCACACCCGAAGGAGATAAAGTCCTCTACAAGAACGGCGTACACGTAATCCCCGACTTCCTCTGTAACGCGGGCGGAGTCACCGTCTCATACTACGAGATGGTTCAGAACATGTACATGCACTACTGGACACTTGACGATGTCTACAAGAAACTCGACGAAGCCATGACAAGATCATACCACGCAGTCTATGACGCATCCAAAGAATACAAGATAAACATGCGTCAGGCGGCATACGTAGTCGCTGTCAAGCGTGTCGTCGAAGCCATGAAGGTTCGCGGCTGGGCATAATCCGGTATCATTCGATATAATCATCCCCAATTTTTTTATACTTTTTTCACCTTTCCGCGATTTTTAAGTTTTTTTACAATTTAAGACAATATTTAAGAATTCTGTCGAAATGTTTCACTGAATGTGTCACGGTGTGCCTTTGTGCCTTAACGGAATAAAGTCACTGTGTGCCGTAAAATGTAAATTTATAAAAAAAGTGTGCCGGTGTTGCCGGCAGTATTGAAATCGATTTATGCCTTTGATTTATGCCTTTTCTTCCTTTTCGAGATTCTTTATCTCGAGAATAACGTTCTCCATGACCGCATCGACGCTCTTCCATGTCGCCGAACTCTGATCGGAAGCATCGCGGCGTGTGATGAACGGCTTACCCTCGTCACCGGCGATTCTCATGCCCGGGTCAAGGGGAATTGCGCCGAGGAAGGGAACGCCAAGGTCTTCAGCCGCTTTCTTTCCGCCGCCGACGCCGAAGACATCCAGAACCTCGCCGCAGTGCGGGCAGACATATCCGCTCATGTTCTCCACGATACCGAGGACGGGGAGCTCAAGTTTCTCGATGAACTTCACGGACTTGGAGGAATCGAGGATTGCGACCTCCTGCGGTGTCGTGACAATGATTGCGCCGGCGATATTGGGTGCAAGCTGTGCGACCGAAAGAGCCTCATCGCCGGTTCCCGGCGGCAGGTCAACAACGAGGTAATCCAGCTCGCCCCAGTTGACATCCTCGAGGAACTGCCTGATTGCCGTATTCTTCATCGAACCTCTCCAGATAATCGGGCTTGTCTTGTCGGGGAGCAGGAACGCCATCGAAACCACGCCGAGATTGCCCATGACCATAACGGGGTCAATCTTCTTGCCGTCCATCGATGTCAGCTTCTCATCCTCGATGCCCAGCATCTTGGGAATATTCGGACCGTGAATATCCATATCGGCGATACCTGTCGCATAACCGCGGTTGGCAAGCGCCATTGCAAGGTTTGTGGAGACCGTACTCTTTCCCACGCCGCCTTTGCCGCTTAACACAAGTATTACGTGTTTGACATTCATCTTAACCTTAGGCGGAAGACCTGTCTTCTTAGGATCGCTGCAGCTTCCCGCCGATGCGCATCCGCTGCAGTTTCCGTTGCATCCCTGACTCGTTTTCTCGTCACTCATATGAAATCTCCGTATATACGAAATGCCCCGCCCCCACTCTCAAGCCCGCAGGCAGAGTCGGGGGAAGTATCCCGTATGACATTATGATTTGTGATAAAATATTCTGAATCGGAAACGATAAATGTATCAATTTTAATCGGACGGATTTGAAAGAATCTAAAAAAATCACAAAAAAAAGTTGCCGTTTTATGGCTGTTGGGTGTGGTGGTTGGTTGTGTGGTTTTATTGAGGGGTTTAGTGTGGTTG
>JAFZMT010000180.1 GCA_017553245.1 Methanomicrobium sp. | reverse complement strand
GTCTGGTCTATGACGAGGTCATCGAAGGTCCGGGCGGGCTGCCGCTCGGCACTCAGGGCAGGGTTGTCTCCCTTCTCTCCGCAGGCATAGACTCCCCCGTCGCTGCGTGGCTGGTCATGAAACGCGGCAGCGTCGTCACACACATTCACTTCAACGGCGGCGATCACATGGGCGCGGACACGCGGAAGGGTGCGCTTGAAAACCTGCGTGCACTTTCGCGGTGGACGAGCGGTCACAACCACGAGATGTATGAGGTCAACGTCGCACCCTTCTATGACGAACTCATAAAACTCAAAAACGTCAAAAACCGCTGTATTATCTGTAAGCGGTTCATGCTGCGCTGCACCTGCGAGATTGTCCGCCGCTACGGTTACGACGGCATAGTCATGGGAAACAATCTCGGTCAGGTTGCATCCCAGACTATTGTCAACATGGGGGTTATCGGCGCCGCCGTCCCGTCGTGGATTCCGCTTCTTCAGCCGCTGCTTACCTATGACAAGGAGGAGACCGTGCGCATAGGAAGGCGCATAGGCACTTTCCGCGACAATGTGGGCGATGTCGGATGCAGAGTCGTTCCCAAACACCCCGCAGTCTCGGCGGCGCTTGCCGAAGTTCTGGAAGACGAGAAGGAACTCGACCTTGAAGGGCTTTGCGAACTCTGCCTTGGCAACACGGTAAAATACAGGGCTGTTAACGGCGAAATCACCTTAAACGGCGTGAAAGCGCATGAATTCAGAAGTTCCGGCGAAGACGGCAATATATAATATAAAAATCTCTTTTCTCTGTCTCTGTTATCTCTCTTTTCACTGTCTCTGTTCCCTCCCTATTTTCTGTCTCTGTTATCTCTCTGTTATCTCTCTGTTCCGGATCTCTGTTCTCGGAATAAATACACAAGATTCATATACGGCAGAGCCAAAAAAAATCGAAACTTCTTTTTAAGTGAGATTAGAAAATATCTTTCATATTATGGCAAAGAAGAAAGACGACAAACCGGAGCCGACCTCGGTCCTGTATTATTACTACACGCAGGAGCGATGGGACAACTGGCTCAAAGTCCTCGCCGAAGCGGATTTCGAAGGCGACGAAAACTCCGATGAGATGCCTGAGGGTCTGTCCTCGCTCGACAACTTTACAAAAGACGTCAATGTCTCGGTGATGAAGATAGTCAAGGTCTTCCAGAACGGCAGCTACGATGCAAAGACGGCGCTCTCAAAGCTCGAAGAAGTAGAAGCCATCATCATGGGCGAAGTTCCCGAAAGCGATATCTCAGATATCGTCCAGGGTCTTCAGATGCGCTTCCTTGTCCTCTTTATCTCGTGCAAGAGATATATCGAGGGCAATATCGGCGAGGGCGAGATTAAAGACCTTGTAAAAGCCGGACGCAAACTCCCCGAGGACGACATGGAGAAAGCCCTCGACATTGCGGCGACAATCGGCGCCAAGGTCATAAACGGCGAAAAATGCTGCTCGAAATACCTCAAGGACGACTCCGACGACGAGCCGAGCATGTTTGACGAATGGCTCGGGGAGATAGACGACCTCGGCGAGGCGCTTGCCTCACTCAAGAAGTTTGACGAAGAGTTCGGCATCGACGTCTGAGCAATTCCGAAAACTCGAAAAACTCCTGACCGCGCTTGAAAGAATCCGAAAAGCGCCCGACCGGCTCCGAAGATGCGGAGCTGAAACACGGTTGAATCAAATCCGAAATCCGCAAATATCTTTTTTTATTATGTCAATGATCGCACAGAAAGCAAGGTTTAAAGGCGCAAAAAAACTCGAGAATATCGTAGGATATCGCGTTCCCGAATTTGCGTTCAAGGGGCAGTTCCTTGAGGCGGTCTGTGCCACCGTTGATTATAACCGAATGGATAAGCGCATGAGGACACAGCTCACGAACTTCTTCAAGGCATTTCTTAACTGCCGCTGCAAAACAAATCCGCTCTGCGGATGCGCCGAAAGGAAGTTTGCCGCCGAAATCCTCGAACTGCGCATGAGCGGCATGAACCACCGCGATATCTCCGACTACCTTCTGGACGAATACGGTATCGACCTTTTCCCCACCGATATCCTGAGCTATCTCGAAGAGTCGGTTCATCTCCTCGAAGCCGTAAAGGACGTCTCGACGATTGAAGGAAAAGAGAAACTTGCGGCGAAGACCGCCGAAATTATAAGTAAAATTGAGGGATAAAATGGCTAAAAGATCTGATGACTCCCCCGTTGTCATGGAATGGGATACCAAGGTATGGATGTTTACAAATTCGCTGATATTGAAGCAGCTCTTCGGCGCTCTCGGCGCGAGTCTGCTGATTGTCTGGATTATTCTGCTGCTTGCGACCGGTTTTGACCCCGAGATGATCGCGGTCTTCTTCGATCTGGTTCTGGTATTCCTTTTAATCTGCGGACTTGCCTTCGTTGCCATGGCGATTATGGGCGGCTACTATTACGCCCACAACACCTTAAAGGAGAAGAGTTTCATCTGCGAAAATCAGCAGAGGCAGACGATATTGCTGAAGATACTGACGACGATAGGTTTCATCGGCGGCATGTCGAGCGGAAAATACGGTCTTGCGGGTTCATCCGCTCTTGCCGCGTCCAGACTTAAGCAGGAGATGTGGTGGGAGGATGTGACATCCGTAACTTACGAGCCGAAGCGCCGCTATATCTATGTAAAAACGGGTCTTCTGGAGCCGCTTGCCATATTCTGCAATGCCGACAATTATGCCGAGGTCGAGGCTTTTGTCCGCGAGCACACCCAGCCGTATCTGGATAAGAGAGAAGCCGCAAAAAAAGCCAAAGCCGAGAAGAAGGCAGCCGAGAAGAAAAAGGCATACGAAAAGAAAAAGGATTCAGAAATAAAAACTGAAGCAGAAAAGAAAAAGGAAGCAGAAATAAAAACTGAAGCAGAAATAAAAAATGATGCAGATAAGAAAGAGGGTGCAGAACTGAAAGAGGATGCCGAAAATACAATGAATGCCGAAAATAAGCAGTAATTCAGGAGCAGTAATTCAGGGACAGCAATAACCGAGATTTGACGAATAATTAAGAATATCGGGTTGCGGGATTATCCCGCAAATCCCCTGCAACTTTCTCTTTGCCTATTATGTTGTTTTTTTTAATTTTTTTAATTTTTGCCGTTTTTAATTTTTATTATTTTTATTATACTCGTTTAACCTGTTTAACCGGTTTAACTCATTATATCTGTTTATCTGTTTATCACGCATACCTGCTGAAGTATGCATAGACCGGATAGTGATCCGAGACTTCGGCGGCAAACTCATGGCTGAGGTTATACGTCTCGTCGAATCTGAAAGCCCCCGCATCTCCGGTATAGAAGATATTCGGTCTTGTGGAGACGATTCTGTCATAGGTGTTGTCGCCGGAGGCGACCGTGGTATCGACCTCGTTGCCGATAATCCAGAGGTAGTCCCCGGATTTCAGCGGCACATAGGAGGTCTCGTCAAAGTATCTGCCGTCGGCGTTGTAGTCGCCCATAATTATGACGGGCTCGTCTGCCGGCAGGATTCCCTTCGCGTATTCGGCGACCTCGTAGAGGGCTTTGATTTCGTTTGCGGCATCATCGGGATCGGTATGTATGACCGCGAAAGTGGCGTTGAAGATGCCGTCGTTTGACTTAAACGACGCGATGTAAGGCGTTCTGTGGAAGATATCGGATGTCTGCGGATACGTAAACGCTTTGCCTATCGGCGACACCGTCCTTGTATTGTAGACATATGCATACTGCTCCTTGCTTGAGGTGCGCCCCAGCCTCTCGCTTACCAGATACGCATATGAAGAACCGTCGGAGTTTACCTGCCTCAGAAGGTTGTCGAGCGCCGTTCCCGAGTTGTCCCGTATCTCCTGAACGGCGATAATGTCGTATGTCCGTATGATATCGGCGAGCACATTCATG
>JAFZMT010000179.1 GCA_017553245.1 Methanomicrobium sp. | reverse complement strand
AGACCTCGGGAATCTCGCTCTGACCTATGGGGAAGGTCTCGCCGAGTTCGGCAAGATAGGGTCCGAACGGCGGCTTGAAGAGGAATACGCTCTCGTAACTTTCCGGTGAACCGCGGACTTTGCCGTCGAAGGTGATGAGCGCGGTCCTGCCGCAGGGCAGGCGTTTTGTCATCTCGTGATAACGGATTACCTCGGTTCGCAGGCAGCTTTCACTGCCGCGATAGAAGAAACGCCGTTTCGTAAGGCTGTCGGACTTCTCGAGTTCGGCATTGTATCTGAGAAGTTCGCGGTAGCCCTCAAGAAGCCGCGGGTGGTTTCTGCATCTCTCGTCGACGAGTTCCCATAGGGTGCCGTCCAGAATCGCCTGACGAATCCTCGAAATTTCGGCGAGCGTGACATAGAGATTATGGTATGCGAGAAGTCTCATCCTCTCGGACTGCGGCATCTTGCGGAGTTCTTCGGCGGTGTGCGTGCGGCAGACCTCACATGCGCAGGGAAGTTCGTTGAGTTCGGCAAGTTTATAGCTGCCCTGCGGCGTCATATAGCGGTCTTCACGCGCATAGAGTGCGTATGCGGCGGAATCAAAGACATCGCAGCCCATTGCGACGGCAAGCGCGAACATCGACGGGTGACCGGCGCCGAAGAGGTGGATACATGACGAAGGGGAAAGCTCGGATTTCGCCGCCATCACGACGTCGACAAGCTCCCTGTAGCGGTAGCTCTCCATGAGCGGAACCACCGCACCTATCGGGCAGAATGCGATGTTAAGTTCTCTGACCTCGCGCCCCGCTCTCTTTCTGAGGTCGGTGTGGATGCCGCCCTGAACAGGCGCGCAGAGGTGACCGTCGTCGATTATCGTGAGCGCCTCCTTCAGGCGCGCCATTGTCGTATTGAGTTCGGCTTCGGCTTCGTCATGAGTTTTGTCGGGACCTGTGGCTATGTCCATCGGCACTATTATTTCGCTGCCGATTGCACGCTGGAATTTTACGGTCTCGACGTTTGTAAAGTCGATGTCGCCGTAGACGGCGTGCTGAAACGCGCCGGAGTCGGTCATGATGACGCCGTCGAAGTTGAGAACTTTATGGAGACCTTCGGTCAGTGCACGCTCCCTGAAATCCTCGCTTTTGCTGAAGATATAGGCGTTTGTTATCAGCGCTTCCACGCCGAGTTTTGCCAGCTCCTCCGGTTTGATAAGCTGTATGTGCGGGTTGATGACCGGCAGAAGGAGCGGCGTTCTTACGGTTTTGTCGCCGACCTTCAGCTTTCCGAGTCTTCCCATTATGTCCTTGTGTATGACTTCAAAACTGATGCTCATGATCTTTCCCGAATCTTCTCCTGATGTTTACATGACGAGATCCCGCATAACGGGATATGTGTGAATAATATTGGCGCTATTGATTCTTTATCCTGACTGAAAGAATTATCCTGACTGATTATCCTGACTGAATTATTGTCTCTCGCTGAAGATCTGCCCCTCGAATGTGTAAAGCGAGACATCGTCCCTCTTCCACGCATTTTTGTCCGTTCCCGCCTTTATGCAGGTATGCGTCAGGAATTCTTCAGCATTCCAGCCGTATTCCGTGGCAACCTGCGGGAGTAAAAGTCCCGACATGCCGCGGTCTTTGATTATCAGACCGTGACGACCGACCTCGATGTTTGCGGGGCGCTCTGCCGCACTGCACTCCAGTAACTCGGGCGGTGTAAGGATTGTCACCTCAAACATTATTGCGGCAAGCTCATTTTCGCGGACGGGCATAAAACGCGGGTCTCTGACTGCGGCGGAGATTGCGGCGTCGTGAATCGCTTCGCCGAGGGGCAACACCGGATACGGGTAACCTATGCATCCGCGAAGTTCGCCGTCCTCGGTCAGTGTCACGAATACGCCGCGCTTTTCATCGAATATATCATATTTGCCCATATCTGCGGACGCAGACCGTGCAGACCTCAGGTCATCGGAGGCGGATGCGGTCTTCATGACCTTTTCATAAACCGCGGTTTTTGCGGCGGCGAGCGCAATCTTTCCTTCTTCGTCGGTAAGTAATCTCATTACATAAATATAGTGCGCGGTTTAAATAATAAGATTGAGAGGGAGAGAGCGGCTTACGGCGGCATCCATTTGCCGCTGAGGAAAGTCCCCACACCGACCGGTTACGCAGCCGCATTAACTTTGCGGGTGGCGAGAGTCACGGCTCTGACACAGAAACGATACGTTGCGGGAGTAAGCTTGTGATGCAGAATATGCTGAAGCGTCTGCAACTCACGATAACGATGGAACGGTGAATCCCTGCGGGTGCAAGTCAAACAGAGGCTTTAAGAATATTTCCGGGTTTGCCTCGGGTATGGCGCGTCAGCTGAATGCCGCAAAAAACAGAATGGGGCTTACTACTCCCACTCATCTCTTATGAATTGTTTATGAATTGTTTATGAATTATCTGTAAATTATCTGTTAATTATCTGTTAATTATCGGTAATTGCTGCAAACCGTCGGTTATGACCGATATGCTATAACTGCTTTGTGCAGATTGCATCTGCATCTCACGGACTTCTTTTCCCAATCACACGGACTACTTATTGATCATGCCGATGAGGTCATGCTTTGTGATGACGCCCGCAACCCTGCCTTTTTCGGCGATTAGGACGGCATGGTGGGTGTGCAGAAGGTGAATTACGGTCTCAATCGGCGTTGACGGAGGAATCGTGGGGAATGCGTCCTCCATAAAGTCGGAGACGGAATGCTCGTGCATCTTCTGAATGCGTCCCTCATCGAGCGCGTTTACTATCGCGGATTCGGATATGCAGCCGATTGCAACGCCGCCCTCGATTACGGGCAACTGTGAGATGCCGTTCTTCTCCATAATGGCGACGGTTGCCGTAAGTGTCTCGTCGGCGGAGACGCTGATTACCGGCGAATGCATCATGTCGCGTGCCGTTATTACCGATATCTCTTCCTGATTGAGCACGTCGATAATCTTCTTTAATGTGCTCACCCGCGGATCCACGGTCCCCGATTCGATTCTGGCTATCATCGACTGACTGAGACCAGATCTCTCGGCAATATCCGCCTGCGTCAGTTTAAGCTCGCACCTTTTCTCTCTTATCTCATCCGATGACGGAATTTGCATATATAATATTACGTGCAGTAATTATTATTAAGTATGCTATTCTGTTCGGCATTTTCTATACGGCAAAAACGGGAATGCTGTAAGATATGATATCAACACAGTGATTCAGGCTATGATTAAAAGGATAACTGACGACTGATCCAAAAACTATGAAAAAATGAAAAAAAGGTTATTTTCAGATCTTCGAGACGAGATCCCTAAGAACTTCCTTGGGGAACTTCGCTTTTACAACGCCGGATGCCAGAAGAACGCCGTCGGCGCCAAGCTCGAGTGCTCTTTTAACGCAGTCGCCCGTGCTGATACCCGCGCCTGCGAGGACTCTTACGTCTTTGTTTACGCTCTTTACCGCATTCACTGAGTTTTCTATGATGGCGGGGTCGGCGGTTGCCACCGAGATGCCGCTGCCGATTAACTCCGGCGGCTCGATTGCCACAAAGGTCGGTGCGAAGGTCGCCGCCGCCGCACTCGTT
>JAFZMT010000003.1 GCA_017553245.1 Methanomicrobium sp. | reverse complement strand
CGGAGAGAGCGAGACATATTACAAAAAGAGCGATGCTGAGGTTGTCTATCATATTATTCAGTCATATTCGTGGTTTACGATGGTGCCGGTAATCTTTACAACTGTTAATAAATTAATTGTATTAGTGATTCATCAAATTATCTTTGAAAAATATAATGTTCCAAACAATCACAATAGATCTGACCATGTCTTACTCTAACGATGCGAGATCAAACCTGCTCTCAAATATTGATAAACTTCATACAACCGAACTCGGTGTGCTTCGAATCAAAAGAAATCTGGAACTGAATGAGGACATTGACGCGATCATCTGGTGCAGGGATAAGATACTTGCCGCGGACAGCAGCATAGAGCGAAAGGGAAAGAATTACTATGTAAGTTTTAAAGGCGGCATCATCACGGTAAACGCCGGCAGCATGACGATAATTACGGCAAAAAAGTGCTGAATTTTGATGTTGAAATCCTATGATGAATCATATGTTGAAATTTGATTCTTAAATTTGATTCTGAAATACAATACTGAAATCAGAAGCGATTCTGAAAAAAGAGCGTAATTTATCTGATTTTTTTAATGCCTTCGACAAACTTCACGGCAACCTCGGGTCCGAAATACATGTGCGTATACCCCGCAAGCACACTGCCGCAGACAAGCCCGTCCCTGCCGCCGTCGATTCCTTTGCCTCTCGAAAGCCTATAATCGAATCGGGCATCGGAGTCGACCGAAGTCTTTGAGTAGTGGAATTCATGACCTCTGAATCCGAGACCTTTTTCGAGGAATGAACTGCCGCATGTGGTGCCGATTGAGTAATCCAGCGCCTGAAACCTCGTGTGCATTACCGAATCCGAATCCAGAAGACCCGCGGTCTTAAAGGTTTTCCCGTCCGCGGTCGTAATGCTTCTTCCAAGCCACATCAGACCGCCGCATTCCCCGAATACGGGAACACCCGCATCCGCCGCCTTCTTTAAGTCATTTTTGCAGGGCGAATCCTGAAGCGTCTGCAGGTGCAGTTCGGGGTAGCCGCCGCCGAAGTAGTATGCATCGGCATCGGGGAGTTTGTCCGTCAGCGGCGAGAAGAAAAGTGTCTGCGCACCCGCGGCTCTGAGGTAATCGAAATTGTCGCGGTAATAGAAGCAGAAAGCGTCATCCATCGCGACGGCAATCTTTACCGCATCGGCATCGGAAGCGGCGCCGGTTTCGGCTGCATCCGCGCCGGCAAACGCCTTCTTCGGGAACGTTTTGTTCGGGAACGTCGTCTTCGGCAGGTCTCCGGCGATGTTTGCCGCCGCCGTTATCGCATCGAGGTCGCAGTGCTCTTCGATAAAGGATGCCGTTTCGCTCAGCTTCGAATCTTCGCCCGCCATGAAGAGACCCAGATGCCTGCTTTCCACCGACATCAGTTCGCTCTTGGGAATCCAGCCGAAAACGGGGATATTCAGCGCACCGCAGACTCCCGCACGGTGCTTCTCGCTTCCGCCCTTCGTGAGGATAACGCCGGCAAACTTCACGGCGGGGTCAAACTCCGTATAGCCCTTTATGAGCGCCGCCGCACTCCGCGACATGCCCTTGACATCGACGACAAGGATAACGGGCGCGTCAAGGATCTTTGCCACATGTGCCGTACTTGAGATTTCGCCGGCGTCAATGCCGTCGAAGAGTCCCATTACGCCCTCGATTACCGCGATATCGGCACCCTCCGATGCCGACTCGAAGGTGCGCAGAAGGTTGTCCTCGCCCATCATGAACGGATCGAGATTTCGTGACTGCCGTTTGCAGACCGCGGTATGATGAGACGGGTCGATAAAGTCGGGTCCGACCTTGAAGGGCTGAACCGCAAGACCGCGGGCTTTTAAAGCCGCCATTATTCCTGAAGCCGTTGTGGTTTTGCCGCATCCGCTGTGTGTGCCGGCAATGATTATTCGGGGTATCCTTGTCATGGGTATCGCGTCTGATTATTTGTGATTGATGTGATTGATATGATTGATGTGATTGTTTTTGGTCTTTTTCCGATATGTTTGTAATCTGTCAGTGATATGTTTGTAATCTGTCAGTGATAAGTTTCTAATCTGTTTCTAATCTGTTTCCAATCTATTTGTAATCAGTCATCATTTTAGTATTGGCATCTTACCGTTCAACAACCGTCTCCCGATAATTTCAATCGTCTTATCTCAATTTATTATAATTTTCTTATCAAATATTGCCGTTCTGCTATCGGCTTGATTGTTTATCATTTTAATTTGCTATATATAAGAGTAGATTGTATAGGTATATAGTATAGGTCTATAGTAGGTGTATGGCATGGGCGGCGGTTTTCATTTACATCTGAGTAAGAAAAAGGCTGAGAAGCAATCGATATTTTCCGAGGATGTCCTCGACGATCTTGCGATTTCAAGCCCTTTGCGTAAAGTGCCTGCGGCACAGAAACTCATTTTGTGTATCGCGGCTACGGTAATTGCGGTATTGTCCCCGGAGATCTGGCTTCCGGCTTTTGTATTTGTAACAATGATTTTTGCAAGTCTGTATCTCGCAAAAGTCCCGCTCAGGATATATCTCTCACTGCTTACGATACCGCTTGCCTTCGGACTTACCGGAGCCGTCGTTCTGCTCTTCGTGACCGGCGGCGGCGTTACCATCTGTGACTTCTTCACAATCGCCGGTTTTCACATTCAGATAACCGACAAGTCACTGCATCTTGCAATGCTGGTCCTTGCAAGGACATTTGCGGGAATGTGCTCGCTGTATTTCCTCACGGTAACCACCCCCGTGACCTCTCTCTTTAAAGTCCTTGGTGATATGCATATGCCGCAGGAGTTCATAGACCTTACAATGCTTATTTACCGCTATATCTTCGTGTTCATCGGCGAAGCCATCGATATCCACAATGCTCAGGTGATGCGCGGGGGATATTCGACGCTGAAGGACTGGATTTCGGCTTTCTCAATGCTTACCTCGATGCTTTTCATACGCACTTGGGAGAAGGGCGAAGCCATATTTCTGTCCATGAATTCGCGCTGCTATGACGGAATTATGCTGCTTCCCGAGGAGGATACGGGAAAATCCGCTAAATATGCGGCGATAATCTTTGCATATCTGAGTTTGCTGGTTGTTATTCTTGCTCTGGAGATGATTTTATGAGTGATATACTTGAATTTGAAAATGTAACATTTGCGTATGCCGGAAGACCGCCCTCACTTAACGATGTCTCGTTTAAGATAGAGCGCGGCAAAAAACTTGCCATTGTCGGTCCCAACGGTGCGGGAAAGACGACGCTTCTTCTGATGTGCAACGGCACCCTCCAGCCCGATTCGGGCGAGGTCAGGGTTAACGGCGAACATATCCACTACGATAAGGCGGGTCTGAGGAAGGTAAGGTCTAAGGTAGGTCTTGTCTTTCAGAATTCGGATTCGCAGATTTTTGCGCCGAGCGTCTACACCGATGTCGCTTTCGGTCCCGCAAATCTCCACCTTGATGCCGCCGAGATAGAAAGCCGCGTCCATGACGCCATTTTCGCGGTCGGTCTTTCGGGCTACGAAAAACGCCCGCCCCACCACCTTTCCGGCGGCGAAAAGAAGAGGGTGGCAATCGCCGGAATCCTCGCGATGAAGCCCGATATTCTCGTTGCGGATGAGCCGACAGCCTCGCTCGATCCCGCGACCGCCGCCGAGATCATGGACCTCCTCGACGAGCTTCACGAGGACGGAACGACGATTATTCTCTCGACGCACGATGTCGAGCTTGCGTACTCGTGGGCGGATGAGGTTCTTCTTCTTGCGGGCGGAAAGCTCCTTCACCACGGCACTACCGAGGAGGTCTTTACGGACGACGATCTGATGTTAAAGGCGAGACTGACGGCGCCGGCACTTCTCAACCTTTACACCGAGCTTGTCAAGCATGAGATTCTGCCGGATAACAGACCGCCCAAGGGGGTGCCTGAGATGATGCAGCTCATTGAAGGCTCCTTTGAGGGCAATATCGGCACAATCTACACGGCGGATACCGATAAGTATGATGAAGAGTCCTTAAGGGCGCTGGTTGCGGAGAAGAACTGCAATAAGGGCGCCATGGGAACACGCTCCAAGAAGCTCTGTTTCACTGCGGGTATCAGCCTCGACTATACCTACGGCGTTATCGATAAGGCGATGCTTGCGGCTCTTCTGGGTCAGGATACTCTTATTCTGACCTGCGGCGGTATGCTGGACAGGGTCGCATACAGGGTAAAGATGTTTGAAGAGGCGGGAGGTACGGCAATAAAGGTAGTCCGGATATAATCTCAGGAGATTATCTCATAAAATTAGAAATCAAGTGATCATTAATATAATTAAGTGTAACAATATTTCATTAAAGTAACAATCACCAAATCAACACTTCATTAAATCAACAATTTATCTGGGGTAGACAGAAATGGATTTGCCGGGAGGACCTACCGTAGCCGAGGTGATGGCGGTGTCACTCTTCAAACTCGGTATCAGGCAGGGTGAGACTGCCGCGGATATCGGATGCGGAACGGGGACGGTAACAAAAGAGATAGCAAAGACGGCGGGGCTTGTCTATGCGGTGGATGCACGTGAAGAAGCGTGTAAATGCACCGAAGAGACAAAACAGAAATGCGGTGCGGACAACATCGCAATCTTTCACGGAGAAGCCCTCGATTTTCTTGCGTCGCCGCATGAGAAGATAGACTGCGCATTTCTCGGCGGAAGCCGCGATATTGAAAAAGTCCTTGAGATGCTTGTCTCGGAAGGGACAAGGAGCATTGTGGTGAATGCCGTTCTTATAGAGACGGCGGTATCCGCAATCAACAAAATGAAGGAGCTCGGCATCTTTTGCGAGGCGGTTCACCTTCAGGTTTCAAGGTCGCACGAACTTACGGGAAGAACCATGTTCAAACCCAATAACCCCATTTACATAATTCACGGAGAGAGAAGATGCTGACAGCAGTAGGACTCGGACCCGGAGACCCCGAACTTCTGACCCTCAGAGCGGTAAGAGCTTTAAAAGAGGCGGATACGGTTTTCGTCCCCGGCGGTATCGCATATGAACTCGTAAAACCCTATGCAAAGAATATCGTTACACTGGATTTCCCGATGACGCGGGACGAATCCGTGATATCGGATTGCATGAGGCAGAATGCCGGGAAGATTCGTCCGGCGGCAAAGTCCGGCAGTGCGGTCTTCGGGCTTATCGGAGATCCGAACTTTTATTCGACGTTCTCAAGGCTGGCAAACGCGGTCAGGGAAAACTATCCCGAACTTGAGGTCGAGACAATCCCCGGAATCAGTTCGATTACGGCGTTTGCCTCACATGCGAAGATAGCCGTAAACGGCGCTTTTACGGTCACCGACGGTCCTGTCGAGCCTTCGGTAAAGATTATGATGAAGGTCACAAAGCCGAAGGCGAAGGAGACCGAACTTCGCAAGGAGGGCTTCAATGACTTCATTCTTGTCGAGAGGATGTATATGGACGGCGAAACGGTCTATAAAGGCGAAATGCCTGAGAAGACCAACTATTTCAGCATAATGGCGGCGAGGAAACTATGACGGATAATGCGGAGCATATCTACTATATTGTCGGCGCCGGCTGCGGAGATCCCGAACTGATTACGGTTAAAGGTGAAAAACTCCTCAAATCCGCGGATGTCCTCATCTATGCGGGTTCGCTCGTGAATCCCGAGCTGGTCAAGAAGTCACCCGCGGAGGTCAAGCTGAACTCTTGGGGAATGAAGCTTGAGGAGATCTGCGCCGAGATTGAGAAAGGAGTTCTTGCGGGAAAGAAAGTCGTGAGGCTTCACTCCGGCGATCCTTCAATCTACGGCTCGATAGTCGAGCAGATGGCAGTCCTTGAGGCGAAAGGGATTCATGCCGAGATAGTCCCCGGCGTGTCCTCCATGTTCGGAGCGGCGGCGGCTTTAAAGACCGAATATACCCTCCGCGGTGTATCCGAGTCGGTCATAGTGACGCGTTCGGCGGGAGATACACTCGAAAAGGATGCGATTGCCGAGCTTTCGGCGCATAAGACCAGCATGGTAATATTCCTCTCGACCTCGGAGATAGATAACGTCATGAAAAAGCTTCAGCACGGCAAAGATACGCCGGTTGCCGTCATCTATCATGTCTCGTGGCCCGATCAGAAGATAATCCGCGGAACTGTCGAGACCATAGCCGCGAAGGTTCATGAGGCGGGTATAGAGCGTTCGGCGCTTATCATCGTCGGAAACGCGGTTGACGGAATAAAAGCGGACTTTACGAACTCACACCTCTACGGTTGTTAAGGATGAAGCCCCGATGACTGACAGCGTAAAGTGCACGGTTGTTACCCTGCCGCGGTTTGAAGAGGCGGGAAAGAAGGTCGCGGATTTTCTCGATGCCGAGCTTATGCTCTATCGTGAGAACATCTTCGGCGATATCTACGCGGATTCCGAATGCATAGTCGCAATCATGTCGGCGGGTATTGCCGTAAGAGGCTGTGCGCCGTTTCTTTCGGATAAGTGGCACGATGCGGCGGTTGTTGTGGTTACCCCCGACCTCTCGTATGCCATCCCCGTTATCGGCGGTCACCACGGTGCAAACGACTGTGCAAAGCGGCTTGCGGGGCTTGGGATAACGCCGGTTATCTCCACGGCAACCGAGGTCATGGGCAGAAAGTCGGTCGAGGAGATTGCCAAATCGGAGAATCTGACCGTCGTCAACAGGTCTTCGACACGGAAGGTCAACGGCGCCATTCTGGACTCCGATGTCCCGATTCTGAGAGTAAATCCGCCCAAGGTAATCGTGGCAAATCCGGGCGTCTCGGTTCTCGTGAATGACTCGAAGTATGTCATAGGTATCGGATGCCGGCTCGGAACGACCGAAGAAGAGGTAATGTCGGCAGTCCGCGAGGGCTGTAAGAAAGCGGGAATATCGGAGAGCGATGCGAAGATTTTCGCAACGACGATAAAGAAATTCCATGAGGCGGGTCTTAAGACCGCCGCGGAAAAACTCAATGCCAATCTGATATTCCTCGATGACGAGACAATAAATTCGCAGATGCCCCCCTCAAAGTCGTGTGCCGAGAGGCTGGGGCTCTGCGGTGTCTCCGAGCCTTGCGCAACGGCGCTGTCGCGTGAGGGCGTATTGATCCTTGAAAAGACCGTCTTCGGACGGGTAACGATTGCAATTGCCAAATAACGGCTGAATGAGTTATAAGAGCCGAATCAGTTGAATGAAATAACTGAGTTGAAATAGCTGACTGAATTGAAAGAGTTAACTGAGTTAAAGAGCTGAAGAGATAACAGGAAAGGTGATATTAATGGGAACACTTTGGATAGTAAGTTCCGGTCCCGGAAATGCGGCGCAGCTGACTCCTGCGGCAACGCAGGCGGTTAAGTCCGCGGATATAGTCATTGGAAACGCATTCTACGTTGAGCTTTTAGGCGACATTGTCGAGAGAAAGAAGGTAATCTACAGTTCAATGGGTAAGGAGGTCGACCGTGCCAAAGAGGCGGCAAAGCTTGCGGCGGACAACAACGTGGTCATGATCTCCGGAGGCGATGCGGGTGTCTACGGCATGGCAAGCATTGTCCTTGAGGTCATAGAAAGGGAGTATCCCGAGCAGGAGGTCATAGTCCTCCCCGGAGTTACGGCGGCGACGGCTGCGGCATCGAGGCTCGGCTCCCCGCTTTCCGGGGACTACGTAACCTTAAGTCTTTCCGACCTGCTAACGCCGTGGGAGGTCATTGAAAAGAGGCTTGACCTTGCTTTTCAGATGGGAACGCCGGTTGCGATTTACAACCCCAAGAGCAAGGGAAGACCTGCGAATCTCTCGAAGGCGCTTGCAATCGCTCTTAAATACAGGGACGGATCGACGCCGGTCGGCATCGTCAAAAATGTTTTTCGCGACGGCGAGACTAAATGTATAACTACACTGAAAGAACTCTCCGAGGATGACAGTTTTGTGGACATGCACTCGATTCTGATAATCGGCGGCGAGGAGACAAGAATTTGGAAGGAGGACGAGAATGTCAGAGGAATCATCACACCCCGAGGATATCATCGAAAATACGTATACTGATATCGGCGCGGATACACCCGAAGGTTTTTCCATCTCTTCAAGGAGCAGGGAACTTGCCAGAAAGGTTGTGGGCAACAATACCCCCGAGGACAGGATTCGCCAGAGATGCTCGATTGCCGTCGGCGACTGGGCAATGGCGAAACTGATGCGGTTTCAGAACAATCCCATAGGTGCGGGGATAAAAGCCCTTGAGAACGGCGCCGATATCTTTACCGATATAAGAATGGTCTCGATGGGTATCCAGAAGAGAGGTCATTCCTCGAAGGTCGAGTGCGCACTCGATTTCGGTGCGGATATCTCGGAGGCTAAAGGCATAACGAGGAGTTCTGCGGGATTTACGGCGCTTAAGGACAGGCTTGAAGGCTCGATCATCGTTATCGGCAATGCGCCGTCGGCTCTGATTACGGTCTGCGAGTTCATAGACGAGGGTGTTATCCCGGGTCTTGTCATCGGAACTCCGGTAGGCTTCGTAAACGCGGCTGAATCCAAGGAACTCCTGAGAACGAAGAAGAACGTTTCGGCAGTCTCCAACGAGGGAACCCGCGGCGGAACTCCGGTTGCCGTCGCCTCGCTCAATGAGATAATCACGATGTATGTCGAGCAGCATTGAGCGACATGATTGTTTCAGCGTTGCATACCGATTATTGAGTAATTATTGAGTAATTATTGAGTAATATTATGAAAGACCCCGTAAGCGGTTTTGAATATCCGAAAGCATGGATTGATCTCTGCGACGCCGAGTCGCTTGAGTTAGTCCGCACGGGTTTCGGGGTTCTGACCGCGGGCGGCAAAGTCTTAAAGAGAGGATTTACCACGGGCTCAACGGCATCGGCGGCGGTGTATGCCGCTGTTGCTTCTCTTAAATCGCCCGTGTCGGTATCTCCGATTATGCTGCCCTGCGGAATCAGGGCTGACATACCCGCGACCGGTAAAGACGGTGTCGGCGAAGCGAGGAAATATTCGGGGGATTATCCTTCGGATATTACCTCGGGGATTCTTATACGTGCCGTTGCCGAGCCTGCCGATGAGATTTCGGTTGACACGGGCGCAGGTATCGGCAGATATGACAGGGATACGCCGCGTTATCCCAAAGGCTCTCCCGCAATAGGTAAGAATGCCTTTGAAGAGATTTTAAGGGCGGCGGAGGATGCCTGCCGCGATGCCGGGCTTAAAGGTGCAAAAATTTTTCTTACGATTCCCGACGGCGAAAGAATCGGTAAGCTTACCTTAAATCCCAAGGTCGGGGTTATGGGTGGTATCTCCATAGTCGGCACCACGGGCTTTGTCGAGCCGTGGGACGATCATTTAAGCGAGACCATAGGCGACAGGATAGGGAAGGCGGATAAGGTCGTGGTTACAACGGGAAGAATCGGTCTGAGATATTCGCGGCTTTTGTTCCCCGAACATGAGGTTGTTCTTGCGGGCTCAAAGATAAGCGAGGCTTTATCATCCGCGGAAAAATGCGCCGATGCGGTTATCTGCGGTCTTCCCGGGCTGATTCTCAGGTTTTTCAACCCCGACGTCGCCGTATCAAGGGGATTTAAGACCGTTGAAGAGCTTGTCGCCTCCGAAAACGGGATTGCCGCCATGAACACCGAGCTTGACGCGGCTAAGGCGAGGTATCCGTGGCTGCGCATAGTAATCATCGACAGGAGCGGCAAAGTTATAGGTGATACGAAATGAAGATTGTCGGCGTCGGCTGCGGCAGAAACATGCTTACGCGGGAGGCTGTTGAGACTATACGCTCCGCGAAACTGCTTTACGGCTCGGATCGTGCTTTGGAGATTGCAAAGGAGTATTTTGCTTCGGATGCGAAGGCTTATGAGATTACCGACTATAAGGCTCTTCGGTCTCTTCCCGCCGATGCCGTTGTTCTCTCGACAGGCGATCCCATGATGGCGGGTCTGGGCTATCTTGACGGCGATATCGTCTCGGGTATCTCATCCATGCAGTGTGCCTTTGCAAGACTTCATGCGATGTGGACGAATGTTGCGGTTGTAAACGCCCACGGGAAGAATCACCGCGATGCCATGGAGCTTGCGGCAAGGGATATCGCGGCGGGACACAGTGTCTTCATAATCGCCGATCCCGAATTTTCCGTGGAGGAGTTGGCTTCTCATCTTCCGAAAGATACGAGGATAGCGGTCTGCTCCAATCTCGGCTATGAGGATGAGGAGATAGCGCAGGGCACGGCTGAGCATCCTCCGAAAGTAGGTCACAGGCTCTTTTCGGTTGTCTGCGGATATTGACGGCAATATTACCGCAACTTTTTTGCGAATCGGCATATTTTAACCGAATAATTATTGCGAACAGGACAACAGAACAACCCCGAACACGGTAATCGGAATTTTGAGAACTTAACTGAAAAAAAGTTTTAATTAGGGAATTTTAAGGAAGCTTATGCTTCCTTCTCATCTTTTCTCTTTGCCTGACCGAGCCAGTATCCGAAGATTAAGCAGGCAACTCCGGTACCGATTGCTGCCTGAACCGCGAAGAGAAGGGATTCGACTTCACCGCTGGGAGGTGCCCATAACGGTGATTCAAACCAAGGTTCGTAACCTGTTTCAGCGATCATGTCTTCGGCACCGCCGTCGGCACCGCCCCATTCGGAGTCACCTCCGATTACGAGTGCACCGATG
>JAFZMT010000178.1 GCA_017553245.1 Methanomicrobium sp. | reverse complement strand
TTGTCCGTAGGGCTACGGGATTCATCGCGCGCATATCCGTGACAAAATTGCGGTGCATATTGCGTTTGAATTTGAAATAAGCCCTTTGTGTGCTTTTTGTTCTTTGGCATTCTGAGAAAGCGTATATACTTATTGTGACTATTTTAAATTATGGCATGTAAAAAACCAGAAGACAAATCGGAAAAGAAAGAAGAAAAGAAGTCAGCAGGCGGCTGCGGCTGCGGTTGCGGCGGTGCAAGAAAAACCAAGCGCTGAATTCTTTTCAGAATTCACGATTATTCCAATCATCACTTTTTTGTCAGATTTTGTCAGAGTCAGTAATTTAACCGATATAATTTCTGTCGGCAATTTCAGTTCTTCCCTTAAGGGAGTCTTGTTATCTTAATATGCCCCGCTGTCCAATATATTGAGATATTCCTATGAATCGTGACTTTTTCCGATTCATCATGACGGAAAATACCTGCGGGACACCGCATATGGCTGATATGACCTATATGACAGAAATGACCGAAATGACAGAAATAACCGAAACCGCCACTGACGCAGGCAGCGACAGTCTCTCAAATGTGCAGACCGGCGCTACCGAGGGCGTGGAGATACTGACGGGCGATCCCAAAAAGGCGCTCATAAAGCTCTCGCTTCCCATGATAGCGGCGATGATGCTTCTTTCGGTCTACAATCTCATAGATGCCGTCTGGGTCTCGGGTCTGGGAAGCGACGCTCTCGCCGCAGTCGGTTTTACGACGCCGCTTATCATCATGGTAATCGGTCTGGGCAACGGCATAGGCGCGGGTGTCAACTCGCTTATCTCGCGTCTTATCGGTGCGGGGGATAAAGCGCGTGCGGATAATGCCGCGATGCACTCGTTTTGTCTGACGGCGGTCATCTCGGTTCTCATCACCGTGCCGGTCATGGTCTTTCTTGAGCCGCTGCTGCTTGCGCTGGGCGCCGGCAGCACACTCGATCTGGCGTATAAATACTCGATAATCCTCTTTTCGAGCATCGTCTTCTTCCTGTTTACGAACATAGGATACGCCGTTTTCAGGTCGGAGGGCAATATGAAGCGCCCGATGTATGCGATGGCGGCATCCTCGGTCTTAAACATCATCCTAGACCCGATCTTCATTTACGTCCTTGACTGGAAGATTGAGGGTGCGGCACTGGCTTCGGTCGTGTCGGTAGCCGCGGTCTCGGTTGTCATGATATACTGGATACGCTTCGGTAAATCGTATCTCACATTCTCGTGGAAACGCTTCAAATATGACGGCAGAATCGTTCTGGATATCCTCAAAGTCGGCATCCCCGCGAGTATGGAATACATGCTCATCGCGATTATCGTCGTAATCATGAATCTGCTCCTTGTCGATGTCGCAAACGAGGATGCGGTCGCGGTCTACACGACGGTCTGGTGCGTCGTCATGTTCGCCATAGTTCCGCTGGTTGCGATATCGACCGCGGCAATCTCAATCTACGGGGCTAATTTCGGTGCGAAAAGATATGACAACCTTAAGGTCACGCTTCTTTACGGCACCGGAATCGGCGTTGCGGTAAGCGCGGTCATTGCCGTTATCGTTTACGTGTTTGCGCCCGAGATTGCGTATCTCTTCACGTATACCGAGGGGAGTGCGCATCTTGCCGGCGATTTCACGGCATTTATTGAGATAATGTGCATCCTTTATCCGTTCGCGGCTCTGGGACTTATGGCGAATTCGCTCTTTCAGGGAATCGGCAAGGGGGGAACTTCGTTTACGGTCAGTCTCTTCAGAGAGGTCATATTCTCGGCGGTGTTTGCGTACATCCTTGGCAAAACGCTCGGATGGGGTCAGCTCGGCGTCTGGTGGGGCGGTCTCTTCGGCTATATCGCGGGAGACACTCTCGGTTTTATCTGGGCATTCCTGTATGTCAGATACCTGCTGAATAAGGCGGATACAAACCGCGATTGCGGTAAGGGTGCGGGAGCGCAGGAAGAGTAACCCGCCTTGTCTTAAATGATTGCCGCCTGACCGACTCTCTGTTAACTCCCGAATGACACCCCATTAACGCCCGATTAATACCAAATTAATGCCAAATGAATGCCTAATTAATGCCGAATAATCGTGTCATAAATATTCTTTTTTGCCCCAAATATCAGAACATATCGGACAATCGGAATATCTCCTTTCGCATGTTTATCTCATGGTATCAATCCTCTGTAATGTTTTATCACATCTTGCCTGCGATTTCGCATGTGACGGAGTATAAATCTATAT
>JAFZMT010000177.1 GCA_017553245.1 Methanomicrobium sp. | reverse complement strand
GATCGGAACCGTCGGCGGCAATTCCATGACGATAAAAGCTGACGGCGCAACAATAACGATATCAAAGTCCGAGATTGACGAATGGTACAACTCGACGACCGCACTCATGAGATTCTGAAGCGGCGTCAAAATTAAAAAATACTATTTTTTCGGTTTATTTTTTCGATTTATTATATCGGGTTATTATTTCGGGATATTATTTCGGGTTATTATTTCGATTTATCCGGTCACTGTTCAATACACATCATTCAATACAATTTTCAATACACTTTATGCCCACACCCTCGGGGCAGGCAAAATCGCCGCGGCTCACAAGCTCAAGGCAGCCCGCGTCCGTAAACCACAGTTCCTGTCCCGCTCTCAGATACGGCTTTATGAACCGCGGAAATACCGCCCCGAAAATATCCGGCGGATGTGTAATCAGCGCGATATCGCTCATTTCGACGGCATCGGATATGAAAAAGACCTCATAACCCGCCTTCGAAGCCCTCTCCCAGCTCGGACCCGGGCGGACGCCCACTACGGCTTCGGTCCCGATTCCGCGCAGGCAGTCCGCACATACCTCACCGTCCGCGCCGTATCCTATGATACAGACACTGCGACTGCCGCGGTTTTTCATAAAATAATCAGTCAGAATATCTCTGTTTATCATATAACCACCGGATTATCGAGTAAACTCATTTGTAAGAGTGGTATGCATTTTCATAAATATTATATCAGTGACTACAAAAACATAAAGCACTACAAATATGCGCACGCGGTCTCTGAGCGTCATATAAGCGGCATATAAATGCGGTGAAACGGTCAAAACCGCAATCGGATGCCGCCTGACAGATTCCGACGGGCGACCGTGGTGCGAAGGTCCCTTACGAGACTTACGCGTGCGCATCATAATGAGGTAAAAATCAATGGAATTACCGGACACACAGTCTACTCTGCCGGAAGTAAGAATCAATCTGACCAGAGTAGGCGTCAAAAACGTAAAGAAACTCGTTGAAGTTGCCAGACCCGGAAAGAGACCCGTGATATTCATATCCAGTTTCGATGTCTTCGTCGACCTCCCAAGCAGCCTCAAGGGCGCAAACATGTCCCGCAACTTCGAAGTCATAGACGAAGTCTTACAGCAGGCGGTTCAGGGAAAGGTCAACGGCATTGAGGACGTATGCAACTCGGTTGCCAGAAAACTTCTCGATCACCACGAATACTCCGACCGCACCGAAGTCAGGATGAACAGTACCTATATGATGAGACGCCAGACGCCGGTCTCGGGAACGGAATGCGACGAGGTCGTAAAAGTAGTCGCCAGCGCGATTGCGCAGAGAAACCAGTCCAACCCGATTGTCAGAAAGAGTATCGGCGCCGAGGTCACCGGCATTACGGCATGTCCCTGTGCCCAGAACATCATGAAGGAGATTGCCGCCTCAAAACTCCGTGACTTAAAGATCGAAGAGAGCAAGATTGCCGAGTTCCTCCGCGACGTTCCCATGGCGACACACAACCAGCGCGGAGAAGGTTTCCTCTGTATCGAGACCGACGACGACCAGTGCGTCAACCTCGAAGACATCATCGCAATCCTCAAGGACTCCATGAGTGCCAAGATCTACGAACTCTTAAAACGCGGTGACGAAAGCTATGTCGTCTTGAACGCTCACAAGAATGCACGCTTCGTCGAGGACTGCGTACGTGAGATGGCAAAACGTGTCGTAAACGACTTCTCTTTCCTCCCGGGCGACTCTCTGATAAGAATCCGCCAGACCAACAAAGAGAGTATCCACCAGCATGATGCATACGCGGAGAGAAAAGCGACAATCGCGGAACTTCGTGCGGAACTGCAGGAAACGGCTTGAATTTTTGATTAAGCCGAAATATCCGAACATTTTTTAACACATCATTTTTGTTAAGCATATCAAATTGCTTTTCTCAGTAGTTTTACTACATAAAGTACTACGAAAGTTAAAAAACGTAGCAAAATAACGTGGAAACAACGAAAGCCTTTTTAAACGCTACACTGAAATTTTACTTAGCGTACTGAACCGTATGGTTTCAGGTACGTGTGTTGCAATAAATCTAACGTGTGTTTTTACACCAAAAGTACAGACATCTGAACAAAACTATTAAAATGAGGCGATTAATTTGTCGAAAGTTGTAGAGATTTCCCCAACCACAAGACATGAGGGTCACACAAAACTTGTCCTCAGAGTAAACGATGAGGGCATAATCGAGCGTGGAGACTGGCTCAGTATTACACCTGTCAGGGGTATCGAGAAACTCGCAGTCGGAAAGACAATGCACCAGGCACCCAAGATTGCATCGCGTGTCTGCGGAATATGTCCGGTTGCACACACCCTTGCCGGTATCGAGGCAATGGAAGGTTCAATCGGCTGTGAAATTCCGGATGATGCATACCTTCTGCGTATAATCCTGCAGTGTGCAAACAAACTGCACAGTATTGCACTGCATAACATCCTGTCACTTCCGGATATGTACTTACCCGGAACGGATATTCACATCAACCCGTTCTCCAAGGAAGAACCCGTACGCACAGTTGCATTGCGTATCCAGAGACTCCGTGAGATCGGACAGACCATCGGCGAGATTGCCGGCGGTGAACCAATTCACCCGAGCAACCCCCGTATCGGCGGTATGTACAAGAATATCACACCCCGTGCAAAATCCAAGATCTACGACCTTGCAAAAGAGGGATCCGTGCTTGCACGTGAACACATGGACTTCATGATCTCCGTCTTTAAGGACTGGGACAACCGCAGCACGGCATCCGTTGCCAGCAGCTACGAAGTCGAGAAGAACGAGAAGTTCGGTTTCCACGACCAGGGTTACATGGCTGTAGACCCGCTCTACGCAAGCACAAACCTTGACGCGGATCCCAAGTGGTTCCCCGAGCGCTGGACTGAAGTCAGACCGTGGGACTGGTACATGGGACAGCAGGACATCACACTCGATGACCCCAACTACCCGAACAAGGCAACAACACCCGCGGGTGCAAAAGCATGGCCGCAGATGGAAGCCTGTACGGCTGTTCCTCTCTATGACGGAGCACCTGTAGAGGTAGGTCCGCGTGCACGTCTTGCAATCTTCCGTAACTATGACAGAAAGGGCGCAATGGGTCTCCAGATTGCACGTCAGATGGAATACCCGGACTGCTTATACGCAATGATGGATGCGGTTGACGCACTCAACACATCCGGCGCTGTCGTAGCGGACGAGATCCCCCAGGGTGACGGTTCACTCGGATGGGCAGCAAACGAAGCTCCGCGCGGAACAGATGTACACCTTGCAAAAGTTAAGGACGGACGCGTCCAGTGGTATTCACTCCTTGTGCCGACCACATGGAACTTCCCGACAGTCAGCCGTGCACTCGAAGGCGCACCCTGGCAGCTTGCAGAGGTCATTGTTCGTGCCTACGACCCATGCGTTTCGTGTGCAACACACATGATGGTGGTCGACGAAGAGAAGAAGGTAGTGGCCCAGAAGCTTGTTCAGTGAGTGAGTGTTAATGTCTGACTGGTATGCGGAGAACATGATTATCGGATGCGGCAACCCGCTTCAGACCGATGACGGCTTCGGACCCGCGGTTATCGCGGAGCTGAAGAAGCTCGATCTTCCCGATAATGTTAAAGTTCTTGACGCAGGTCTTGCAGGTCCGCACTTTCTCTTTACCATGATTGCACAGTCCGAAATGCCTGTGAAAAAGATGGTAATCATAGATATAATGGACTTCGGCGGAAAACCCGGAGAGATCACGCGTGCAACACCCGACATACTGACGCCGGGCGCATACACGGATCCTCATTCATGGGGACTCAAAGAGCCTCTGCAGGAGATTGCACAAAAAACCGATGTTGTAATCTTCGGATGCCAGCCGCAAAGCATTGACATATCTCAGATAGATAACGAGTCGGAAGACGCGGAATTCTGGGTCACTGAAAGCGTAAGAAAGGCCATTCCTAAGGCAATGCAGTTAGCACTTGCCGAAGTAGGGGTGGATTATGGGACTGCTATCACGTCTCAAAGAGATCTTCACGGGTAATCAGGAAGCCGAAACCAATACGGCTCCGGCGAAAACAGGCGAGACGACTGCAAAACCCGCAGCCGCAAAGCCCGATTCAAAACCCGAAGATGTGAAGGTTAATCGAATACATGATGCAAAAATAAAGGAGGATAAGCCTGTGGTAGAAAAAATTACCGTTGGACACGTTCATATGTCCGGATGTACCGGATGTCTTGTCTCTCTCGCAGATAACTACGAGGGATTATTCAAGATTCTGGATGACTACGCTGACCTTGTCTACTGTCTTACACTTGCAGATGTAAGGCACATCCCAGAGATGGATGTAGCACTGGTAGAAGGTTCGGTCTGTCTCCAGGATGAATGTTCCGTTAGAGAAATTAAAGAAACCAGAGAGAAATCGAAAGTTGTCGTTGCTCTCGGTGGATGCGCAGCATATGGAAACATCACAAGATTCAGCCGCGGCGGTCAGTGGAACCAGCCCCAGCATGAGTCATTCGTGCCTATCGGCGACTTAATCGACGTAGATCTTTATCTGCCGTCATGTCCGCCGGGTGCAGAGGCAATCAGAAACATCTGTTTAATGGCATACCTGCTTCTCAGAGGCAACGATGATCAGAAGAAACTTGCGACAGCATACTTAAAGCCGCTCATGGATCTTGCAAAACGCGGAACAGAGGCCTGCGGATGCGACTTAATGGTCGATGTCATCAACCAGGGACTCTGTATGGGATGCGGAACATGTGCCGCATCATGTCCTGTCCGTGCAATTTCAATGCAGGCGGGCAAGCCGAACATTGACCGCGAGATGTGTATCAAATGCGGTGCATGTTATGCACAGTGCCCGAGAAGCTTCTTCAGCTTCGACGTCGTAGGACAGTTTGAATCAATCGGAGAGCTTATTGCAACTGTAATGGGCAAAGGAGGTCAGTAAAATGGTTCTCGGAAATTACAAGACAGCAGTTTGTGCACGTGCGTCGGATGCCGACATTCTCAAGTGCTCACAGGACGGAGGAGTCGTAACCGAACTCTTCACATATGCGCTTGAAAACGGTATCATCGACGGAGCAATCGTTGCGGGACCCGGCGACGAGCCTTTCAAGCCGGAGCCGATCGTAGCAACAACAAAAGCCGAGCTTCTTGCAGCACGCGGTACAAAATACACAATCAGCCCGAACATGAGCCTTATCAAAGAGGCAACCCGTTCATACGGTCTTGACAAAGTCGGTATCGTAGGAACACCCTGTCAGATGCAGGCACTCAGAAAGGCACAGCTCTACCCGATCGGTATGAGGAAAGTGCCCGACAAGATTGCACTGGCTATCGGTATCTTCTGTATGGAGAACTTCCCCTATCAGGGTCTTGAGGCAATCGTCGAAGACCACTGTAATACCAAGATGGAAAACGCCATCAAGATGGATATCGGAAAGGGTAAATTCACAGTGTACACCGAACGCGGAGCAGTTTCACAGATTCCGCTCGGAGCAACACACAAATATGAACAGCCGGCTTGCCACGTCTGTCTTGACTACGTAGCAAACATGGCTGATGTCTCAACAGGTTCTGTAGGCACACCTGACGGATGGAGCACGGTCTTTGTCCGCACAAAGAAGGGAGAAGATGTCTGGACGAAGGCAGTCGAAGCAGGCTACTTCGAGACCAAGGACATCGCAAGCGTTAAACCCGGACTTGACCTTGTCACGAAACTTGCAACCGGCAAGATCGACAGGAACAAGAAGACACTCGAAGCACGTGCAACCATGGGTGTCGGCAAGGGTCTTCGCAACCCCTACATCTAAATTTTTTTTCGTTTTTTAAGTTTCGCACATTAAGCCGCGATACATTTTCCGCTTTATTATACCCCGATTATCCGCCACATTATCCCCAATATTTCAGTAATATTTCAGCCGGATATCCGTTTATTTTCGCCATAATCTCCCCAATATACCCGCTGAATTTATATTAACTGGCAATTTTACGACCGATTATCTTTTATAAAAAATTTACGCGAATAGGTTTATTTAGAAACACTTCTAATGATCCATTACCGAAATCTGGTGAACCGATGAAAGTTGAGATGACTGCCGAAGCGGAGGAACGCGCCATAGCCATACTGAATACCTGTATGGGACGTTCCGAGCGCTTGCTCAGCGAAATTACCGATACTGAGCTGAGTATAAAGGTCTCCGATGTTTCAATCCATACAGTCAAAGAGATCCTCGAAAGCCCTGACGGAACCTTCGGGGAGATCAGCGCAAATCTGGGTGTTGCCTTCACGGGCGACATATCGGGAATAATAGGAGTCACATTCCCGATTGACAGCGCCGCAAAACTCGTCATGGCGTTAAGCGGCGAAGATGCGGGAACACCCGAGCTTGACCGTCTGAGAATCGAGACCTTAAAAGAGATAGGGTCGATTATCATAACCGGCATCATGGGCTCGGTCGGAAGCACCCTGCACAGCCGTATGGATTATTCAATCCCCTACTATGAGAAAGGATCAATAGTGTCGCTTCTTAACATCGGCGATAAGGCACTGGACTATTTTGTAAAAGCGACGACCGTCCGCATTTCCCTGAAGGATTTACAAATTGAGGGCAGGATATTCATGGTTCTTGAAGAGAGTCAGGTGAGAATACTGCTTAAGAAGATTAAGGAGAATCTCTGCTGAGGGCAATATGACAGACTGCAACAACTTCAAAATTACCGATCTCTTTCCGGTCGGCATCTGCGTCATAGACAGCGACTTTAAGATAGCGTTCTGGAACAGACTTATCGGATACTGGACGGGTAAGCCCAAAGAAGAGGTCACGGGAAAAAGGCTCGACGAGGTCTTCCCGCACCTTGCAGGCTCCGTCGTTGAAGAGCGCATAAAGGAGGTCCTCTCGGGAGCCTCGCCTGCCGTCTTCTCACCGCAGTTCCACGACGCCGTTATTCCCATATATCTCCCCTCCGGCGATGAGCGCATTCAGACCACGACGGTTCTGCCGCTTTGCACCGACGGGACGTATGCGGTTATCGT
>JAFZMT010000019.1 GCA_017553245.1 Methanomicrobium sp. | reverse complement strand
GTCGGATGTGAACAGCTTCCCGTTACCGAGGGTATTTTAAGTGCCGACAATACGAAGACGAACGCTCCGCAGACTGCCATAAGAGGCAGAACCTTTTGATCTTTGTCAATCAGCTTTTTCATCTGCCAAAGACCGACGATGATAAACGGTATGGATAAGACAAACCATACAATACACCATTCAATCGGCAGATAGCCTTCCATAATGTGCATAAGAAGTAATTGTGTTAACTAATATTTAATTTTGTTCACGTGAACACGATTTTTTTAACAATTTTTGCAATTACTCATGAATTTTCTTACATATCGGCATTTGGTCTGATATTGAGAATACCTTTCTGAAATTTTTGTATCAGACAGTATGCAAAATCCGAAAATCGTGTTACGGCAATCAGAAAAAGTTTATAATATTTCACTTTATTTTCAAAAAGAAAGGCTGATTATCGGCATTCCGAAAAAGTGTCAGTCGTTTGAAAAATGCCTTCCGGCATGCTTCCTGTGAGTGAAAACCGTCAAAAAAGTTGTGAAGATATTCGATCACTCGTATTCGGTTGCGAGGAAAGCGCCGATTATCATGATTATCAGTGCCGCGATGAAGACCGCCGACGGCATCTCATGGAACAGTATGAATGAGAAGCCCACACCGAGGAACGGGGCTATCGCATAGAAGGTGCTGGTTTTGGCTGCGCCGAGCGTTCTCTGTGCCGAGACATAATAATATATGCTCATGCCGTAGGACACAAAGCCGAGGAGGAGTATCATGAGGCAGAGTGTGAGGGTCGGGAGGGATTCGCCTGCGATGTGTGCGATTACCAGTGCACCGAAGCCTGAGAAGAGTCCTTTTATGAGGACTATCTCGAGGGGGTCCTTGTCGGAGATCATTCTGGTGCAGTTGTTCTCCAGACCCCAGAAGACGCAGGCGGCAAGAACGAAGAGGGAACCGAAGGAGAAGCTGACATTGCTGAAATCGTCGACGGTGAGCAGTATGCTTGCGATTGTGACGAGGAGGATTGCCAGCCACAGGCGCTTTGAGATTACTTCTTTGAATACGACGAGGGCTATTACCGAAGTTGCGACTATCTCGAAGTTGTTTAAGAGGGATGCGTTTGCCGCCGTTGTCATGGTAAGTCCGAACATCAGGGAGATGGGTGCGGCGATGTCGAGGAGGATCATGCCGATGACGTAAGGTCTGTCCTTCTTAGTGAGGGCAGTCTCCTTCGATTCTCTGTGAATCACTTTTCTGCCGCCCCAGATGAAGACCATGCCTATGCCTGCTCCGAGGTAGAGCAGACCGGCGGTCATCATCGGCGCCGCTTCCTCAAGGAACATCTTTGAGAAGGGTGCACTGAGTGCGAAGAGTGCGGCGGCTGATATCGCAAAAAAGATTGCCACAGAACAATTTTTGCAGTCAGCCTCACTCATATAATCAAAATTTTAGTCAGTCGGCTTTTAAGGCTATCTTTCGTAATAATCGCGGGTGCTAACTTTTTAAAAAAGTGTCACACAAATGTTGTGATTTTGTCATAAATGTCGCGCAAAATAACACGTCCGTAATTTTCATATTATTTTGAAAAATACGCGCATAAATTTGCCTTTCGGGATTGCGATGCGTGCGGCGGGGGGCAGAGGGGTTAGAGGTATTAACTGAACTTTATGTAATGGTTAATGATATGTTGTAAGGGTATGACGCTGAGTTTGGATGAAGGTACATTATCGGCGGTGAAAATACATCGCCTTATGATAACACGACAGCTGACCGGATAAATTACCCGTGGCATTAAAAATCCGGGACAGTGTCCCGGAAATTCATTGACAGAAGATGAATCTCTCATCCCCTGCCGAAAGATAGGAGTCTGCGTCTGCAGACTCCGAAAATGTGTTTTTTTAATTCATCGGTAAGTATGCCGCTGTAAGGTTCTACCTCCGTTTTTGAAGGGCGGAGATACAACCTCAGGGCATTTCCGTTTCAGACAGTATCCTGATTAAATCTCCAGCTGAGTGTATGAGAGATTCTCCATGTTTTCTTTCAGTGTCTTGAAGACCGGAGCGCCGTCGACGAAGGTGTAGATCTCATCGGCTTTGGCTTCGGGATCAATGTCGGCGAACTGCTCGGGGTAGAGAATCTTTCCGACGTAGTAGGCGTTTGCCATACTTGTCTCATGGTTGGTACCCATCGATGTGTGCGGGTTGAGTGCATAGATCTTGCCGGTCTTTACAGCCGTTAATTCCTTGTAGGACGGGTCGGTCTGAAGTTCATAGATACCTCCGCCACCGGCGGCTTCCATGGTGTTTAAGTCAACGAAGATGATCTCGGGGTCCCATGCGATAATCTGCTCTTTGGAGGTTGCCGCATATCCCGTGCTTGCCGTTGATGAAAGTTCGGAAGCGACGTTATTTGCGGAGAGAACCGTGAACGGATAGTAAGTGGGGTCGGTTCCGTCGAAGCCGTGTGCGCCGTTATAGGAAACTCCGCCTACGTATACCGTGGGCTTGTCGGTTCCGGTTGCTTTTGCCGCTCTTGCTTCAAGGTCGGCTCTGGTGTCGGCGAAGTATTTGATTACATCCTCGGCACGCTCCTCTTTGTGGAGTACCTTTCCGATTGTCCTGAGCGAGTTCTCTACTTTTGCCGTGCTTGTGACGTAGTCACCGGAGTAGAAGAGAACTACGGGGATTCCGGTCTTTTCGGTCAGCTCGTTTGCGTTCTGAATGATCGTGTCGGAGACTCCCGACATGAAGACGACTTCGGGGTTGGCTTTCATGAGAAGTTCGGGATCAACGACTCCCTTGGATGCGCCGAGAACCTGAAGTTCTTTTATCTGCGGATTTGCCAGCATGTAAGGTCTGGTTTCCGCTTTGCGCTTTAAGAGACTGCTGTCCTGGAAGTCAACGGCGACCATTTTGTCGGTCGCTCCGAGCCATCCGAAGTATCGCGATGAACCCGAACCGGATACCGCAATCCTTTCCGGATTGTCGGGGACAGTGACCGTACGTCCTGCGACATCGGTTATCGTGATTGTTCCGCCGGTTGTCGGTGTTTCCGTACCTGTTGCGGTAGGGGCAACTGTTGCGGTTTGGGTAGCTGACGCCGTTGCGGCTCCTCCTCCGTTGCCGGAGTTGGATGTACAGCCTGCAAAGGCGATAACTGCCGCAAGCATGGCAATCATGATCAAAATCGTTAATGCTTTTTTCATGGTATGATCATTTTAAGATATTGTCATACTTATTGTTATAGATATTGATTCTCTATGTGATTTGTAGCTATTTTTGAAATTTTGTGTTATCGCAATAAGTGTTGTAAAAAGGATTGCAGAAAAAAAGACTGCCCGCATTTATCTGCGGACTGGAAAAATAATAAAATCCGGGACAGTGTCCCGGAAATTCATTTGATCCTTTATCGGATCATTGCCGGAATTATAGTATCATTAACGGAATTATGGTATCATTATCTGAAATCGTCAACACCGTTGACGAAATTCAGAGACCCCCTATTTCAGCGTCCCGCTCTTTCAGAATTTCGGCACGACAATGGGCATGTTGTTATGCGAAATGACATCGACGGCAATACCGTAGACTTCCTCGATAAGTTCGGGGGTAACACCCGACCTGTCGCAGATCTTATGGATTTTGCCGCCCTTCATGAAGACGAACTTATCCGCAAACCTCAAAGCCAGATTCAGGTCATGCATGGTCATGATTGTCGCGCAGTTATGCCTGTCGACAACATGTCTTATGAGCTTTAAGATCTCCATCTGACGCGACATATCAAGTGCGCTCGTCGGCTCATCGAGCAGAAGAACGGACGGCTCCTGAACGATGGCACGGCAGACGCAGACTCTCTGAAGTTCTCCCCCCGAAATTTCGTCGATATACCTCAGCTGCATATCCGAAAGTCCGAACTTTTCAAGAGCGTCATATACAAGTTCGTAGTCGTGATCCGTGACCTTCCAGCCGAGATGCGGTTTTCTGCCGAGGAGAACGGTATCAAAGATCGTCATTCTTGCCGACTCGTTTCTCTGCGCAACGTAACCTACGTTCTTTGCTATGTCCCTGCCCGACATCTTCGATAAATCCATCTCGCCTATGAATATTGTTCCGCCTTTTGGCTTGAGAATCATATTCATGCATTTGAGAAGCGTGGATTTTCCTACGCCGTTGGGTCCGAGGATAGCCAGAATCTCACCGCGTGAGACGTCTACCGTGATATCCTTAAGGACTTTTGCGGCACCGTATTCGAATTCGACGCTGTCGGCTTTCAGAAGAGCGTGGCAGCCGTCATCCGTGTGGTGCTCATGACCCTTCTCATGCGAGTGAGGGTGATTATGCACGATATCGCAGTGCGAATGCTCATGTTCGTGCGTAACGCCGTCGTGCGTATGATCTCCGGTCATATTCTCCTCCCTTTGATTATAATGTAGATGAATACGGGCGCTCCGAGGAATGCGGTCAGAACCGCGACCGGCAGGATATGCGGCGCGATGATTGTCCTTGCCACGGTATCGGCGACCAGAAGGAGCAGCGATCCGCATATAAGGGTTGCCGGAATCAGGAATCTGTGGTCATCGCCCACGATTCTTCGCATCATGTGCGGACAGACAAGACCCACGAAACCGATGATTCCGAGGAATGAAACGACTATGGCGCTTATCAGTGATGCCGCCACCATTCCCATTATTCTCGTTCTCTCGACATTGACTCCGAGACCCATTGCGGTCTCTTCACCGGCATCGACGGCGTTGTAGTCCCAGCGCTTGTAGAAGACGTAGAGTGCGCAGATGACAACTACAAGGGTTATCAGTCCGAGTTCCGACCAGCTGGCACGTGCGACATCTCCGAACTGCCAGAAGACAATCGAGGCGAGGCGGGTATCATCGACGAAGTACTGAACCGCCATCAGTCCCGCGGCAAAGAGTGAGCTTATGGCAACGCCTGCCAGAACCATGGTTTCGGGTGTTGCCCCGCGAATTTTTGTTATGGCAAGGATGATGACCGTCGTCAGCATGGACAGGATAAATGCCATTCCCGTAGTCAGATACGGGTTGTTGATGACAACGGCGTCAACCATGTTGCTGCCCGTCATTCCCGCATCGAAGATGAGAATGCCCACAGCCGCACCGAATGCCGCGGCATTGGAAAGTCCGAGCGTAAACGGCGATGCCAGCGGGTTTCTGAGAACCGACTGCATGGCAACACCGGCGACTGCAAGACCTGCGCCGGCGGCAATTGCCGTAAGCGCCTGCGGGATTCTTATGTTCCAGATAACCCTTTCAATAAGACTTGTTCCGCCGGGACCGCCCATGATGGTTGAGATAACATCCGGAATAGGAATGGATACGGAACCTACCGATATTGATACGAGAAACATGGCGACCGTAACCGCTATTCCGAGGAATATTGCGGTGTATTTTTTACCGACGTATGATTTGTAGTCTTCGACCATACCTTCGGTCTTCTCTCCGACAGGATCTTCGGTCTTCTCTTTAACCTTATCTTCGGTATTGTCGTCGACCGGATCTTCGGTCTTCATTTCGACCTTATCTTCGGTATTGTTTTCGACCGGATCTTCGGTCCTGTTTATCTCTTCGTTCTTCTCTTCTGTCGTCATTCTTTTATCGGGGTGTCGAATTGTTCGCTGTATGGTTTGATATCCAAAACAGGCGTTCTGTCCAGGGCTTCAAGCCCTTTTACCGTAAGTTTGTTCCCTTCAATTTTTACAAGCCTGGCAAGTGTAAGACTTATGGGATTGGGTCTGTTGGGGGATCGACTTGCGAATACGCCTCTTATAGGGCGGGTTTCGTCGCCGCCGAGATGCGATTGCAGGACGCTTCTGTCCGACCTGTCAAACCAGCAAAGAATGAATATGTCGGCACCCTCGGAGAGTCCGAGGAGTGCATCGAGATATTCGGGAAATATGGTGATTTTGCTTAATTCATCGGAAAGTCTGCCCTGACGGGGTGCATCCCCCCGTTCTTTGAATGGCGAACATACAATCCCTACGGGGACCATGTTTGTTTCAGACATTTATTAAATCTCCAGTTTAGTGTATGACAGATTGTCTACATTTTCTTTCAATGCCTTAAAGACCGCGGCAAGTAGGGCAGGCATGATAAGTATCATGAATGCTCTTTCCAATCGGGTATCATCCGCCATAGTATTATCTTTTCTTACTTTAATCATACTTGATAATATAGATGTTGATTTTGTATGCGATATGGGTTACCGCTGAAAAAATAGTATGATTATATAGTTCTAAATTAATAGATAAACACATGAATACGGATAAGCACATGAAATCATTTGAAGATGCCGTGGCATTCCACGGGCATTCCTGCGGCGGTCTCGCCATGGGCTATAAAGCCGCGGAACTTGCGGCGAAACTCCTCGACCTCTCTTTTTCCGAGGATGAGGAGGTTGTATGCGTTACGGAGACGGATTCCTGCACGGTTGATGCGATTCAGGTTCTGCTCGGCTGCACGGCGGGTAAAGGAAATCTCTTTGTGAACAAGTGGGGAAAGAATGCGTTTTCGTTCTACAACCGAAAGACGGGCAAATCCGTAAGACTTGTTGCAAATCCGAATGTTGTGCCAATGAATTCGGAGCTTGTCGAAGTTCGCACAAAAGTCTTCTCGGGAAAGGGAACGCCTGAAGACGCTGAGCACCTGCATGAGCTTATGCATAAGTTTACGGACGCAATTATGGCGATTCCGGCAGATAAGCTCTTTACCGTGAAGGAGACGAAGGCACTCGTCCCCGAGAAAGCGAGAATTTTTGATAATGTCGTCTGTTCGGTCTGCGGTGAGCAGGTTGCCGAAGGTCTCTGCGAGAAGATAGACGGCAGGTATGTATGCGTTCCGTGTGCACGGAAGAAGTGAAAAATTAATCCCATTTTTTTACACGGTCTGTTTTTTGCGCCACGTAAGAAGTGTAAACCGTGCTTTATGGAATTTCAAAAATCCGGGACAGTGTCTCGGAAATTCAATGTGATCGTTTATCTCAGTTATCGGATTTCGTCAACAGTGCCGACGAAATCTTATTGGACTCTTAAATCGGTATTTATGGGTTATTTCCATTTAATATCGTGCCTGCGCCGTCCAAGAGCCATCTGTAAAGCGGGATATAGAGGATGCCTTCTTCCTCCTTTTCAAGATCCTTCGTGATGATTACTTTCCTGTTTACCTTGCCCGCAAAATCGGCGTCAAACTCCGTGAGACCTTTTTTCTCGCGTTCGGGGATATCGTCGGAGTAGCAGACATTGATTGCGGAGAGCGTATAATCGCCGTGTTTTACCACAAAGTCGACTTCGTTTTTGTTCTTTCGGAAATACGGTTCAAAGCCGCTCCAAAGAAGCGAGAGATATACCAGATTCTCCGCGAGTCTTCCGGCATCCTCGGAGAATCTGAATGAGACGGCATTTCTCAGACCGCCGTCGATTGCATAGATCTTCTTCGGACCTGTGTTCTGCACTTTTAACGAGTAACTGAATGACCTGAGTTCACAGATAAGGTATGCTTCCTGCGCATATTCGATGTAGTCCTTGACGGTCGAGACATCGGAATCGAGCATCTTTGCGATTTTGCCGTAGGAGAACGGCAATGCGGTGTTTGCAAGGAGATATTCAATCAGGTCGTGCAGTACCTTCGGATTTCTTATCTCGTGGATTCTTTCAATGTCGCGGTATATGATGGTGTTATAGTAGCCGTTTATGAACTCCTTTTTGAGTTCTTCGTCACGCATGGAGACGACCGCGGGAAATCCGCCTTCGTTCATGTAGTTTCTCAGATTTTCGATAAGCTCAAATCTTGCCGCCCGCATCTCAAGTCGGTCTTTGGGGATATTAACGCCCTTAAACATGAGATATTCGGCAAAGTCAAGCGGGTAAACCGTGATCTTGAGGTAGCGTCCGCTGATGAGCGAGGCAAGATCGGATGTCAGCAGCGAAGATGTTGAGCCGGAGATGATTATGGTGTATTTTTTCAGGTCGTACCATGCCTTTATCTGTCTCTGCCAGCCGTCAATGCTTTGAATTTCGTCGAAGACAAGAGTTATTCCTTCGCCGCCGTAGATCTCGCGCCGGTATGCCTCAAGTATGTCTTCAAGGGAATAGCGGGAATGAAGATGCGGGTCGTCACAGTTGACAAAGAGGATGCTCCTCGGGTTTTTGCCGTGCGCCGTCATGTATTCTATTGTCTGGTGAAGAAGGGTTGTCTTGCCGGAACGCCTGACGCCGTTTAACACGGTGATCTCTCCCGTTCGGGCATATTTTATTATTTTGGAGAGATATTTTTCCCTTACGATACCCGTGTTTTCCTGCGCTTTTACCCACCACGGATTGTATTCCGTCAGTATGTCGGTTATCGTCGTATCGGTCATACTAAAGCATGGGTTATAATCCATCATTAATGTTGTGAAACCATAGATTATAATCCATGATTTTGATGTAAAAGTGACGGGTTATAATCTATGGTTTTTGGGAGGATGGGGAAAGGCGATTTTCGGACGGCTTTTTATTACTTCAGATGCCGCGGCTGAACAAAAAAAATTTCACACCATTATTACAATTTACATAATTTTCGTGAACAGTGATATATACTGTCTGTCTCCATAGTTATCTTATGAGAGTGTCCGTGATACAAATGGCTGTATGCATTGTCACTCACTGCGATATTTAAGGCTGATCATAAATATGAAGCAGGGATCACTTATATATCCTGAATGTATGTCCGATGATCTTAAAGGTATAGGACATTGGGGTTATGGAGATTATTGTCTTTATCTTAAGCCCGATTCTGATTTTGAATATGCAATAGATTTAATCAAGCAATCATATGAGGATAAATGCAAGAAGGCATAAAACTTGAATTATCCGATTAACGATAACATAATATTATATTTGACAGAATAAAAATATCAAAGAGAGTTGGGTAGATTAGGAATGATTACCGGCGAATTAAAAAATAAAGTGGATTCCATCTGGGATACTATTTGGACCGGCGGAATAACCAGTCCGATAACGGTTCTTGAGCAAATTACATATTTGATGTTCATGAAGCTCTTGGACGATAATCAACTGAAAGCGGAGGCAAACGCTAACTTATTGGGTGTCCCTTTGGAGAAAAAAGTGTTCAAGGAAGGGATATGTGTAATCAGTGAAAATCCGCGAATAGAGGTTGAATATAATAAATTGCGCTGGAGTATGTTTCACAACTATGAACCCGGAGAGATGCTGAACAATATCCAGATGTACGTTTTTCCGTTTATCAAAACACTCGGGGAAGGTAAAGACACGGCATTCAGCAGATATATGAAGGATACGGTTTTCCTAATCCAGAAGCCGAATGTTCTGGCAAAAGTGGTTGACGGAATAGATTCCATGG
>JAFZMT010000176.1 GCA_017553245.1 Methanomicrobium sp. | reverse complement strand
GGAACTGGTTCTTGAGAAGGTTGCTCTGTTGGATATCATGAAATGAGTTTTTATGTCTGAATCATTGTACCCGATTCTCTTATTTATTATATTTTGAGTCATTTTTCCGATAATTATTCAGTGCATTTTGAGTCTTGATTCTGATTTTTATCTTTTGTATTTTGAATTGGTATTCCTGTTTTCCTTTAAAGCTGAGCCATTATTCCTGATTTCAGCGACTGAGAATTGGCAAAATTAGCGGAATTGATAGGATTGGCAGAATGGTTGAAAGGTTGAAAGGTTGAAGGGTTGAAAGGTTCTGCCGGAAGGTTGAAAAATACTGTCGGAAGGTTCTGACCCCGACCCCTTTGTTTCGATTGGAGAGTAGGATTTTGATACGGGTGTTTGGAGAAGGCGATAAGAATAGTGAAAGTACTTTTTGGACTTTAAGAATAGTCATTTGTACCTATGAAAATAATAGTATATATTAATTATTAAATTTGTTTCAGGATGTGACACAGATTGCTAAGAACCGATCCGCAGAACAATAAAAGATAACAATAAAATAAATGTCCTTGTGAAACGTCCTTATAAAATGTCCTTATAAAATTTAATCAAAATCAGGTCAATCAGGTTAAAATCTGCTTTAAATCGACATTAAGTCAATATAACGCCAAATCCAAATTAGTTGACAATCAATTTAAAATCAAACTCAATTTAAAATCGATCCGGACTCAAAATTAATCAAACTCAACCTAATTCAATCCAAATCGATTCAATTCAACCTAATATGACCCAAATCAACTAACCCAATTCAACCTATTTCGATCAAATTCACTTCAATTCGATCAAATTTAACCTAATTCAACGCAATTCGGATGGATTTAGACTTATTTTGAACTCAGTTGCCGGAATCCGATTCTTCAATTTCATCAAATATCCCCAAATCATCCCCACCTCCCCAAAACCCCTCCAGTCGAAACAAAGGGGTCAGGGTAAAGTCAGGGTAAAGCTCTCACTTTTCACAACTTCATTCAAAACATAATGATTAAAACCTCTCAGTCCGAATATTATGGTTACACAAGTGTTCACTCGAATCAGGGGTTTGGGGAACCTGAAAATCATCAGAAGAAATCTCTCAATTTCTCGGTGTTTTAACAAAACAAGCCTAAATGACACGGCAGAGTATCCGGAAATTCTGCATACGCTTTGCAGGTATTTCCATTCGGATTTCCTGTAAATTCCCTACGGATTTAATGCAAAATCATGCAATTTCCATGCATGTCCTTTGCTGATTTCCAGTCGAATTTCATGCGGACCCGATGCGGGCATCACAAAAATACCGATTATTCATCCCAAATCATCCTGAATCATCACCAAACCATCACATAATCATCATCAAAATTCATCCGCAAATTGCGCCAAAAACTGAAAAGAGGTTGTATCGGTGTCCGAAATGAATAATGAGAATAATGAGAATATGAATGAAAATAATGAAAACACGAACGGGTTTTCAGGCAGTGCCGGCATGTATAACGCTGAAAACAGTTTAAATGAAAAGTCGGAGAAATCAGAGCAGGCTGACAGAGGTGAAAAGGCTGACGGATTCAGCGATAAATCCGTTTTCGACCCGGTAAATCTGTTTACCAAGTATCTGGACAAGGGCGCAATATTCAAGAACAGGGATGTCCTGATGCACACCTATGCGCCGAATGCACTGCCGCACAGGAAAGATCAGATAGAATCCATTGCCGCGATACTTGCGCCGGCGATAAGAAACGAAACTCCTTCAAATATTCTCATCTACGGAATGACCGGAACCGGAAAGACCTCGTCGGTAAACTATGTCGGCAACGCACTCAAAAAAGCCTGCCGCGACATGGGAAAGGTCTGCAACGTAATCTTTCTCAACTGCGAACTTCTGGACACCCAGTATCGTGTACTTTACAATATCGCCACCGAACTTGAAAATCTGGGCAGTAAACCGAGCAATAAACCGCGTTCCGGCATCCCCAATACCGGATGGTCAACCGACCAGGTCTATACCGAACTCAAGAACATGATTGACTCAATCGGCGGCGTCAACGTAATCGTTCTCGACGAAATCGACAAACTCGTCAGAAAGAGCGGCGATGAAATCCTCTACAACCTCACCAGATTCAACAGCGACCTGAAAAACGCAAAGGTAAGCCTTATCGGAATCTCAAACAACCTCCAGTTCACGACTTTCCTCGATGCGAGAGTCCTCTCCTCCCTTTCCGAACAGGAACTTGTCTTCGATCCCTATGACGCCCCGCAGCTCTGCGACATTCTCCAGCAGAGAGCAAATGACGCCTTTGTTGACGGCGCTCTCGAAGAGGGAGTAATCCCGCGGTGTGCGGCACTTGCGGCACAGGAACACGGGGATGCAAGACGCGCTCTCGATCTCTTGAGGACGTCGGGAGATATCGCAAGCCGCGAGAACGCCGCGAAAGTCACCGAAATTCACGTAAAAAGTGCGCAGAAGAAGATTGATGTGGACACCCTCAACGACTGCGTCAAGACGCTTCCGCTGCAGAGCAAGGCAGTCCTCTATTCAATGCTAATGCTTGCCGATATCAACAAACAGACATTCACGACAGGCGAAGTCATGCAGGTATACAGGGAAGTTGCACCCCTCCTCAATCTCGATATACTGACGCACAGAAGAATAGCCGATCTCATCGCCGACCTTAATACGCTGGGAATCATCAACTCACGTACGGTTTCCAGAGGAAGATACGGACGAACAAAGGAGATGTCGTTCAGCCCCGGAACCGGCGGAATAAAGAAGGCAATCCTTGAGGACAAGGATTTCGACGAAGAGATTCTGAGCAGCATCGATATGTCGCGTTTCAGGACGCCGTTCAGATAACCCGCCGTCCAGATAACCGGCGATTCCGCGATTACGCGATTCCGCAGCTGACGTGATATACCGTCGATACCGTCGACTTAGGATATAACCGCGAGATATAACCGCGATAGATAACCGCGATAGATAACCACGATATATAACCGCGATAGATAACCGCGATATATTAAGGCATATTAGAGAATAATATAGTTACAATATGGACGACAAGGACAGACTAATCCTGACTCTTCTCGAAGAAGACTGCAAAGTGCCTCCGGAATCACTTGCGGATATGGTCGATTTACCCAAAGAAGAGCTTCTGAGTCGCATAGAAGTTCTTGAAAAAGACAGAATAATTCAAAAATACACGGCATGCATCGACTGGGAGAAGGCGGGCGAAGGCATAGTCGCCGCAATCGTCGAGCTTAAAGTAAGTCCGGAGAGGGATTTCGGATACGACAAGATAGCCGAGCGGCTCGCAAGGCACAGGCAGGTAAAGTCGCTTCGTTTAATCAGCGGAGCCTACGACCTTGAACTCCTCGTCATCGGCAAAAATATCCATGAGATTACCCGTTTCGTCGCCGAGCAGGTCGCCCCGCTCGAACAGGTGCGCGAGACGGGAACAATCCTCATAATGAAGACCTACAAGGATAACGGCATAGAATACTTCGAGCGCAAGAGCGGCGAGAGGCTGCCGTATTCGCTGTAAGGAGGTAAAAATGAGAGATTTTTGTTCACAGAGAGTCCGCTCGATACCTCCGTCGGGCATACGCAAATTCTTTGATATCGCTCAGGAGATGGACGACGTCATCTCCTTAGGCGTCGGCGAGCCGGATTTCGATACGCCGTGGCACATAAGAGAAGCGGCGATACGCTCAATCGAGCAGGGACAGACGGCATACACGTCAAACAGCGGTCTGCCCGAACTCCGTCAGGAAATAAAGCGCTATCTTGAGGAGTCATTCGGCGTCTCATACGATCCGAAGAACGAGATTATTGTCACCACCGGCGCTTCTGAGGCGCTGGATATAGTTATCCGCGGCGTTGTCGACCCTGGCGACGATGTCCTTGTCGCCGACCCGTCGTATATCGCATACTGCTCCAATGTGATGCTTGCCGGCGGCAGACCGGTTCAGGTTCCCTGCCTTGAGAAGGATAAGTTCAGACTGACGCCGGAGGCGATAGCTGAGAAGATAACGCCGAAGACCAAGGTGCTCCTCTGCAATTTCCCGAACAATCCTTCGGGAGCGGTCATGTCAAAGGACGATTATAAGGCAATCGCCGATGTCGTCGTCGACAATGATCTTGTCCTCGTGAGCGATGAGATTTATACCGAACTCACATATGACGGTCAGAAGACGGCGGCGGCGTCCGTCGACGAGCTTTGGGACAGGACAATCACGATAAACGGATTTTCGAAGGCGTTCTCGATGACGGGCTGGCGTCTGGGTTATCTCTGCGCACCCAAGGATATCGCATCCGAAATCCTCAAGATTCACCAGTATGTGATGCTTTCCGCGCCCACCGGCGCCCAGTATGCCGGAATCGAGGCACTGAAGAACGGCGCGGATGCCTGCCGCGAGATGGTTCAGGAGTTCAAGATAAGGAGGAACCTCTTCGTGAACGGGCTTAACAGAGCGGGATTAAAGACGCATATGCCCAGCGGCGCTTTCTATGCCTTCCCCAATATCAGCGAGTTCGGGCTTTCGGACGAAGTTTTTGCCGAGCGGCTTCTTAAGGAGCACCATGTCGCCGTTGTCCCGGGCTCCGTCTTCGGAGATGCGGGTAAAGACCATCTCAGGTGCAGTTACGCCACCTCACGCGATGACCTGATGAAAGCGGTTGAAAGAATCGAGGAGTTCATAGCCGATATCTCAAAGAACTGAGCTGCCGCGGTTAATCATCGGGCAACTTATCACACATCGGTGATTTTAGGATCACCGATAAATCAGTTCTTTAAAAACCCGCAAATTCGTTTTTTATGTTATTAAAATAGATTTTCATTTGTTTTTTCCGGCGCATACAACCCCTTTGTTTCCACTGGAAAACCGATTTTTTACTTAAGTCTATCCGAATTAACAAAGTCAGAATCTTCATCATTAATTCTTAAGTAAAAGTCAAAGGAATTTACGTACATGACCGCGGTCGGCAAACATCGAGAAACTTGGATGAAATCCGATTCCGATTACGTACAGAGATAATCAAATAATGTGATGCGGAAAGCAGGCATAACCCCATTGTTTCCATTGGAAAGAGTAAGGCAATTCGATAAAACGACAAATAAGTCTCAATTTGATTATTTATGATAGGGTTATTTTTACATAATTAACTCTTATTATCCGCACTCATACAGACTCCCCCGAGCGCATAATCGCATTATAAAGTGCCACAGCCCAACCCATCTGCACCCCTTCCTCCATTCACATTCCGACTCACCCGCTATTTCCCTCACGTCCCTTACCCCCTCAGCCATGCCTTGCCCTTACTTATAACCCGACCCCGATTCCTGCACCGCTTTACCCTGCCCTTCTTGCCCCCCTCCTTCAGCCCCCCTTCGTCCCCGTCAATCGCCGCTGCCGCGACCTGACCGTGTCCCGAAAAAGCACTATATATATTTATGGGGAAATGCGCGTCTATGTTTTCAAAAAAGGTCAATACGGGATTAAAATCATAAAAACTTCAAAAAAAGCGATTTCAAACTCGATATTTCGGGCTTAATTTCATCCGGTACATGATACCTTTATTTAATATAAACTCACTAACTTTAATGAAATCCAATGAGTTGTACCATAATAGTAGGTGGCTTTTTTGGCGACGAAGGCAAAGGCAAGATCGTCGCCCACGTTGCGCATAAAGACAAACCGTCAATAATTTCACGCGGCGGTGTCGGCACAAACGCCGGACACACGGTTCAGGTCGGAGACAAATCATACGGCGTCAGGATGATTCCGTCGGGCTTCGTCTACCCGGGCGCAAAACTCCTTATCGGCAGCGGCGTCCTTGTTGACCCGACCGTCCTCAAGAACGAAATCAAGAACGTCGGCGTCGAAGGTCGCGTATTCATAGACAAGAGATGCGGCATCATCGAACCCGAGCACATCGCGCAGGACAAGGCAAGCGAGCACCTTTCAAAGAAGATAGGAACGACGGGAACGGGATGCGGACCCGCAAACGTCGCACGTGTCAACAGAACGGCAAGACAGGCAAAGGACGTCCCCGAACTTCAGGAGTATATCGTCGACGCCGCTCAGATGCTCAACGACGCCATCGACAGAGGCGAGACCGTCCTCCTCGAAGGAACACAGGGATTCGGAATCTCGCTCTATTTCGGAACGTATCCTTACGTAACCAGCAAGGACACGTCCGCATCGCAGATCGCGGCTGACAACGGCATCGGACCCACCAAGGTCGACGACGTCATCGTGGTCTTCAAGGCGTTCCCGACCCGCGTCGGCGGCGGTCCTTTCGAGACGGAGATGTCCTCGGAGGAGTCGCACAGGCTCGGCATTCAGGAATTCGGAACGGTAACCCACCGCGAGAGAAGAATCGGCGTCTGGGACAGCGAACTTGCAAGATACTCCGCCATGATAAACGGATGCACGATAGGCGCCATCACCGGCATCGACCATATCGACCCGGCATGTTACGGCGCAACCGAATACAGCCAGCTTACACCCAAGGCTCTGGAGTTCTTAAAGAAGGCTGAAGAGGACATAGGCGCTCCCATCAAACTCATCTCCACGGGACCCGACGTCACACAGATAATCGATATCAGATAATCATCTTACAACCCGGATAATCATCAACCATCTTTTTTTTCTATGCCGATATTTCAGACATCATTTTTCAGAAACCGATATTCATCAATTACTTATATGTCATATCTGAAGCAAACATGAATATACAAATTACAATCCTGTAATTACAATCCCATAATCACAATCATATAATTACAATCAGATAAGGGTAATAAAATGAAGATGTCAACCTATGAACTGCTCTGCTGTCCCGTATGCAAGGGCGACTTAAAACTCACGGTAACCGAGAAGAAAACGCTTGAAAGCGGCGAAGACGACATACTGGAAGGCTCGCTCTTCTGCGAAAAATGCAATGCCGATTACAAAATATCCGAAGGCATCCCCGACCTTCTTCCAAAAAATATGGAATAAGCGCAACCGCATCCTGTCGGGGTATCCGAACCTGAAGAAATCCGAATCGAATTTCTCTTATCTGTAATCTCTTTAAACTGAAAGAGATGCAATAACGATATAGGCAATAACGACAGATAATAAAAAATACGTAATACGAAAGCCGTCGGGCACCTTCGGGCATCAAAGTAACCGGAGTGCGACGGTAACGGGGGACCAAATGCCGGAATACACAATACATATCAACAAAAGGAAAATAAACTCAGTAGAAGTTCCTAAATCAGCCGAGGTCGAGGTCGGAGACGTCCTTGTCCTTAAGCTCGTCAATCACGGAGCGCCTCTTCATGTCTCGGTCTCCGCGGTTAACGCCCGCAGATATACAATTTATCTGCACGAAAACATCTATCTGAAGGAGGAGATGGAGTTCAAGGTGCCCATTCTTTCCACGGCGCCGACGGGAACATTCCAGATAGACATCATCACGGGTTACGGCATCGTAAAAGAGACATTCAATGTCACGGTAATCGACAGGTCGCTGGAGCTTCCCGAAGTTCTGGAAGACATCCCCAACGGTGATGAGACGGAGAAGACGAATTACGGTTACGGGCTGATACTTGCGCTCCTCATAATCGCGGGCTGGGCGGCGTATGTGCTCGGACTCATGTATTTCGGAGCCGTTGCCGGATTTTCATCGGTGATTCTGCTCACAATCGCGGTTTTAATCGCATGGCGCCGGCAGCCCTGATCTTATTACTGTCACTTGTCATCGACAGGCTCTTCGGGGATCCCGAGACGAGATTTCACCCCGTAGCCCTGCTCGGAAGCCTTATCGGAGTCTGGGGAAGACCCGGGCTCTACCCCGTAGCTCTTCAGCGGCTTGCGGGCGTTGTTTTTGCTCTTCTCACCGCAGTCATATTTACGCTTCCGTTTCTGCTTATACAGTTCGGGTTGCCGGTTCTGGCGGACAGATACGGCGCAGATCTTTCACCGACTCTTTCACCTTCTCTTTCGTCTGCTCTTTCGCTTACTCTTTCTTCCGTCGTCTTACTCGCCGTCATTGTCATAGTTTCGGCATTTCTTCTCAAGATCTGTTTTGCGTGGCGCTGTCTTGAGGAGCATGTCGAAAATGTCGAGAACGCTCTTAAAAGCGGCGGCGAAGGCAGCGGGCGCGAGGCTGTTCAGAGGCTCGTATCCCGCGATGCCGCCGTGCTCAAAGACGAGGAGATTCTCTCCGGCGCTTACGAGTCCATGGCGGAGAACCTTGTGGACTCGATAATATCGCCGCTGTTCTTCTTCACGATATTCGGACTTGCGGGGGCGGCGTTTTATCGTGCGGCAAACACCATGGATGCAATGCTCGGCTATAAGGACGAGAGGATTCGGCTCGGCTGGTTTGCGGCGCGGATGGACGACGTATTAAATTACATCCCCGCACGTTTCACGGGGCTTGTCCTGATTCTTTATTTTGCGGCACGCGGTAAGTTCAAGCCGGCGTGGAAGACCTTCGTTGCCGACAGAAAAAAGCGTGAGGGTTTCAACGGCGGCATCCCGATGTCGCTCATCGCCGGAGGCTGCGAGACGGCGTTTGTCAAGCCCGGCGTCTATGTCATAGGCGGCGACTGCAAAAAGCGCGGGTTAAGCGAGGCAAAAAAGGATATATTTTCGGCGGTAAGGTGGGCATCCGCGATATCGGCGGTTATTTTTTGCGCGGCGATTACGGCTGCGGGCGGAGTTCTTATCGGACTTATCACGGGACTGCCCGTGTTCTGACCGCTGCACCTGTTCCGACCGACCTGTTCTGACCGATTGGTTTTCGCCGAGTTTTATCCGACTCAGTTTTTCGCTGATTTAAGAGCGGAATCCAGAGCCGTGACAATATCGGACTTCATCTCTTTCAGCCCGTTATAGTAATAATTCAGAGAATCGAGGTAGAACTTCTTTAAGTCGGGTATGATAAACATCAGACCGCCGCCGGTGACCGCGATGGCAATGGCGCTGAAGAGAATCCTTGCCATGACATTGTGCGCCCAGTAAAAGCTTTCAAAGCCCGCAAAACCGCCGGAAACGGCGTCGGCAAAGAAAGGAAACCACTGGTCGGAATATGCAATCATGACAAAGATCAGCCGTATTGAATTGATGATAATTAGGGTGGCGATGGCGTAGATTGCGCCGGCAGCCTTCTGCGGCGGCGTCCCCGCAGGACCTGTTGCAAGCCCGAGCATTACGGCGGCGCCGACCACGGGCGTGCACGAGACCGTAATCTGGACGAAGTAGCCGCCGCTCATCATCGTATCCCACGAGTAAACCGATGTCGCATGCCCGAATGCGTTTAAGAGCGCGGCTGTCGACTCCACCTGCGCCGCAATCATCCAGTCCGCTATAGGGTCGACGAAGACGAGGAGCGCATAAATCGTGAACGCAATCGCCGCAACCGCGGAGAGCTGAAAGACAATCGGGTTTGACTCAAGCGCACCCCTGACGGTCAGCGCCACGAAAGGAAGCGCAATCAGCGCAAGAATCGGGTAAACGAACTCATTTTCGGGCAGATGGGAGAATGAAACATAGAGGAAAACAAGAGTCAGAAATATCCAGCCGCCGGCTGAAAAATACTTTTTAAGCTCCGTAGGCGCCAGAAAAAGGATAAAACAGACCAGTGATGCGATGAGCAATAGGAAAACTTCTGACATTCGGTAAAAAATATCTGTAATTAACAGTCAATAAAGCAGACTGATCGGTTATAAATATCCGCATCCGACCCCATCCCGTAACTTCCGTATCCAAATCCCTGTTCAGTGACCGCCCCGCCCCCGCCGCCACCCACACCTTCATTGAATGCGAT
>JAFZMT010000175.1 GCA_017553245.1 Methanomicrobium sp. | reverse complement strand
GCATCACACACAAATTTATTGTGTTTTGTCTCTTTTTCGCGGAGATGTGTGCAAAAAAAACACATAGGTGCCTCTTCACTCATATAATACCTCCTCCTCTATTATCCTTGTTTGTTGCTTTCTGCATCCTTAATTATTTCCATCACCCGATCCGTAACAGCTTTCACAGTCTGTCGCGGTTACCCTTATCAAAAACATGATTTTACATTAAAATCAATATATAGTCGAAAATCTGCGGCAGAGGTAGGATAATGGAATCACCCGATTACTACGATATCAGGCATGTAAACGGAATCGCCGTTCATATCGAGATAGACAACGGACGTATCGAGTCCGCGTCAGGCAGTTTCTCGGATACCGCTCTCTTAAGAGTCCTCAAAAAGAGCGGCTGGGGAATCGTGTCAATCGAAAATTACAGCTCCAAATCAAAGAAAGAGATAAACGAATACATTCAGACGGCGCTTCGCTACGCCTCCGCAACCGAAGAAAAGGTCACCCTCGCCGATGCCCCCTCGGGAATCCTCAAGGTGCCCAAGATGAAGGAAGACCCCCGCGAGATATCCCTCGAAGAAAAATGCGGGCTTCTAATGGAGATTGAGCGAGCCGCCGCCATAAAAGACGTCATAAATACGCGGGCGAACTACACGGAGGGCAGCGGCACCGTGCATTTCGAAGACAGCCTCGGTCACGAATATACCTATGACATCTGCCGCAGCGGGTATTCGGTTTCGGCGGTGGCGAAGCGCGGCGATATCATACAGGCGGGACGCGAGAGCGAGCACACGATTCTGGGACTCAATATGCGGCATAAGGCGGAGAAGGGACGAAAAGCCGCGGAAAGAGCCGTAAGCCTGCTCGACGCAAAGCCCGCGAAGGGGGGTATCATGGACGCCGTTCTGGATCAGGAGCTGGCAGGCGTCTTCGCACACGAAGCCGTGGGTCACGCCTCCGAGGGCGACCTCGTAAAAGAGGGTGTCTCCGTCCTTAAAGGAAAAATGGGGGAGAAAATCGGCAACGGCATCGTAAACGTCGTCGATGACCCCACACTCCACGAGTTCGGGTTCATGCCCGTCGACGGCGAAGGCGTTAAACCCGTCAGAACCGAAATCATCAAAAACGGCGTCTTAAACTCCTATCTTCACAACCGTCAGACTCTTGCCGCGGTGGGCGACGGCGACGCGGGACATGCACGTGCGCAGACCGGCGAAGTGCCGATAGTGCGGATGAGCAACACCTTCATAGAAAACGGCGATTCCTCCTATGACGAGGTCATTGCCGAGTGCAAAAACGGCATTCTCCTCAAAGGCTCGAGGGGCGGGCAGGTCGACCCGGGACGCGGCGTGTTCCAGTTCAACGCCGAATACGGCTACCTCATCGAGAACGGCGAAATCGCGGGCATGGTAAGAGACCTCTCGCTCACCGGCGATATCTTAAAAACCCTGCACGACATTGCGCTCTGCGCCGACGACCGCCGCATGAACCCGGGATACTGCGGCAAGAGCGGGCAGAACGTCCCCGTCACCGACGGCTCTCCGCATCTGCTCCTCAAAAACGCGGTCATAGGGGGTATGGGATGATGACGGGTGCAGTGACGGACGCCGAAATAATCGACAAAATCATCGCCGCCGGCAAAAAACTCGGATACGAGACCGAGGTCTACTTCTCGGCGGGCAGGGGCATAAATCTGGAACTGAAGGGTAAGCTCATCGGCGAAGCCTGCGGCTCGGAGACGTGGGGTATGGGCATCCGCGTCATAAAAGACGGCAGAATCGGCTGTTCATCGACAAACAGCCCGTCACGCTGGGAGGACTGTCTGAAGTCGGCGATAGCCGGCTCCAAGTTTGCCGACCCGCAGGAATGGGGCGGAGTCGCAAAGCCTTCAAAGCCCGCGGTCGCCTCGCTGGACGTTTACGACGAAAGCATTGCCGCATGTGACATCTCGACGGCAAAAGACCTCCTCGAAAGGATGCTCTCGGCGGCGGACGGAATCGCGGCGGACATCGCCGGCGGCTCAAGCTCGATATCGGTCGGCAGGACAACGGTTGCCAACTCCGAGGGCGTTTCGTATTCCCTTGAAAAGACCGGCTGCGGCGTCTCCATGGAAACAATTTCGGGCACTTCCACGGGATACGAGTTCGATTCCTCGGGCTTCCTCAAAGACCTCAATCCCGAAAAGGTCGGACGCGAAGCCTGTGAGATGGCGGTCTTCTCAAAGGACGGCGGCGAGATTGCGACCGGCAAATACGACGTTATCTTATCGCCGTTAAGCGTCTGCCAGCTCTTAAGCGCCGTCGTCATACCGTCCCTGTCGGGAAGAAACGTTCACTCCAAGAGGTCGTATCTTGAAGGAAAACTCGGCGAATGCGTCTTCGACGGGAAACTCTCGCTTTATGACAACCCCTTCGAAGGTCAGAGCGCAAGGCTCTACGATGCCGAAGGCGTCCCGACAAAGCGGATAGATTTCGTCAAAGACGGCGTCGTCGAGGCGTTCGCATACGACCTCAAGACCGCATACCGCTACAACGAAAAGTCCACGGGAAGCGCGGTTCGGGCAGGCACGGGCGGTGCGCCGGTTATCGGCATGCACAACTTCTGTCTTGACGGAAAACGCGAGGACATCTTCGACGAAAAGGCGGTCTTTGCCAACGGCATTGTCGGAGCGCACACCGCAAACGGCGTTACCGGCGATTTCTCGGTCGAACTCTCGAATGCCTCGTGGATGAGCGGCGGCGTTAAAACCGACCCCATAAAATCGGCAATGCTCTCGGGCAATATCTTCGATATGCTCAAAAACATCGCGGGCATCTCAAAAGAGTCGCGTGACTTCGGCTCGGGGGTAATCCCCTACCTGAGATTCTCCGATTTGAGCGTAATCGGAAGATAAAACAATATATCCGATCAAATCCTTATTAATCCATATTTTAATCCTTTTTTAATCCTTTTTAAGAAAAGTTTTTGATTTTTGAGGTCAAATTACTGTTATGTTAGGGACAGTGCTTACTCTTATAGTCGCGGCGATAATTCTCGTCGTTCTGTGGTATTTCCTCAAGAACCTGACGACTCTTATAGTGAACTCCATTCTGGGAATCGTTCTTCTGGTTCTGACATCACATCTGGGAATTCTGGGAATGTCGGGATTTACGGTAACATGGGGTTCGGTCCTTATCTGCGCACTCGGAGGACTCCCGGGCGCAATCCTGCTTATTGTCCTTAATTTAGCGGGAATTCACATATAACCGAAATCACGACATAATCCCACATTTTTTATTTATTTCAGAGAGGTCTTTGTAAATGGAAGAAACCGATACTGAAAATCCTGTCGAAAATACGGGATACAATAATGCCGCAAATCAGGCGGCAAACCCGACGGAAAGCACAGGCGCAAATGCGAACGCAGATACGTCCGCAAATACGCCCGCAAATGCAGACACAACAGGCACGGCAGGCGCAAATGCAACCGCGGACGGCGGTCTTGAAAACCTCAACCTCAAAGCCCTCGCCTTAATCTTCGGCGGCATCATAATCTTCGGCGTCGTAAGTTTCATGGGAATCGGCAAAATTCCCATGTGGGCGGAATACTTCTTTTCTGCCTCACTGGAAGTTGCGCCCTTCATGATTCTGGCTCTGGGCGCATATCTCTCGAAGAAATATGAGGGCTTGAAGATATTTACGACAATCTGGCTCCTTGTGATTATAGCGGGACTTGCGTTCTACACATTGTCATTGGGCATCTTTGCGGTTCTGCCCCCCGAAGCTTTAAGCGAGTTTAATGCCGCGGGACATGCGGCAATGGAAGGCGGCACCTACACATTCACAAACAATGCTGCCATGGAAGAGGCAATGAAGGATGCCATAGTCCCGATTCTCTATCTGATGTTCGGGGTAACCCTCGCGGGTCTCCTCTCTCTTGCCGCTCAGATTCGCGCCGTGCGTGTCCTGCTCTCGCGCTATATCCCGATAGATCCCGATTCATTCGTCCATAAGACCGCACTCACCGCCATATTTGCGATCATCTTCATGTTCTGCGTTCCGCTCCTCGTCCTCGGCGAACCGCCGCTTCTCTCCGCAACTGCCCTCGAAATTCTGAAGGAATCGCTGATGTCCATTCAGGAAGAGAACATTGTCAATGTCTTCACCCTCTTCTGGATGATACTCGGCTCAATGATTGTAGCGGGATTATACATCAATAAGACGCCTTCTCAGGTCATGACAAGGCTCGGTCTGAAGATGCCGACGGCAAAAGAGGTCGCGCTTGCTATCGGCATTGCAGTCGTTCTGGTCCTTGTGTTCGAGGTCGTTGACCACGTAATCGGCGCCGCATTTCAGATGCTCGGACTCCACGTAACCGACGCCGATAAGGTCAATATCCTCTTTGCGCCTTTCATGACGCCTGTCGCCGCAATCCTCGCCGCAATCTCGGCGGGATTCGGTGAGGAGATAGCCGTCCGCGGTCTTTTACAGGAGAGGTTCGGCATCCTGATTCCGACCGCATTCTTTGCCATGCTCCACGCCCTTCAGTACAACTGGGACGGCGTTATCTCGGTATTCCTCACCGGTCTCATATTTGCGCTCCTGAGAAGACACTACCACACGACGTTCTCGGCGATTACCCATGCGACATATGACCTGATACTGTTCTATATGATAATCTTCGGAATCACGCTGCTGTGAACGGCGGCATAAGGAAACGGGCATATAAACAGACAAACAGATAAAACAACGATAAAACGGCAACAAAACACAAAATAACAATAGACACAAAATAACAATAAAACACAAAGGAAATTAATCAAATAAAATCATTTTTTCTAAACAGAAATCCAAGAATTTTCAGAAACGGTAATTTTCAGAAGTTGTAATTTCCAGGAAGAGTAATTGTCGGAAATAGTATTATGTAAGAGTCAGGGATACAATCTCTGCGCTCTCAACACCTTTGATGCTTCCGAGAATCTTCTCAGCCTCTTCGGCTGCGCCGCCGTCGCCGTCGGGGATGACGATTGCGACCTTAAGCGAGGAGAGACCAAAGCCGATAGGCTCAATCTGCATGTCCTGTGTTCCCGGGTATTTCTCTTTGATTGCGGTTTTCAGACCCTCAAGGTCGACCTCGGGTGACTCGGGCATGACCTTGACTATGATAACAACGTCACCCATTGTTTACGGCCCCTGATATCCGCATTTCTCACAGGTGTATGAAACACTCTGGTGTCTGCATCTGTGGCATCTGTAGATGGGCTCACCGCATTTGGGGCAGGTGAATTTTGTCCAGCCCGGCTCTGAAAGAGGGGCTTTGCATGAAGTACATTTTTCAGTGTCCATATTTCTTCTCCTAAAATTAACTTATAAATTCGGTTTGTTTACACTTAAAAACTTCTATGGGTATCTGTGAATGCGGGTGCCGCTGAAATTGCGACCGCAGATAAAATCGGTCAGAACTTGGGGCTTTGCGGCATTGAGGATATATCCGTCAAGCCCCGATTTGAGAATCAGCGGTATGAGGAAGGGGTCGACTTCCTCAAAGGTCTCGCCCTCGCGGATTTCGCGGATCTCCGGGATGATTAGGGGATTTGTTTCGGAATTTTCGGCGGCATTCGATACGTGCGCGCCGCGGGAGGTCTCATGAGACCTGAGTCTTATTCCGTCGACGGATTTGAGCAGGAGCAGGGAGACGCGGGGTTCTCCGCCGGCGATTCTTTCGGAGAGTGCGGATGCCGCCCATGCCGCTATCGAATCCGAGGTTATGTCCCACGAATGCGGCAGGGGATCGTATTCACGCATGAAGCGATACGGCAGGAGTAAAAGGAGTTTTGCGGCGTTTGCGCTGTTTATGCTGTTTATGCTGTTTGCACAGCTTGCGCCGTCCGCGCCGCTTAAGCAATC
>JAFZMT010000174.1 GCA_017553245.1 Methanomicrobium sp. | reverse complement strand
TTCCAGGAATGCACCAAGTATCCGACCTTCCGTGAGATTATGAAGCTCACCGGCGGCGAGTATGAATATACAAACGCAGAGGGGGAGCAGCGCGTCCGTGCTTACAGCACAACCAACTGCTTTAAACTCGGCATGTATCCTTATCCCGAAGGCATAACCATCCTCGGCGGCAAAACCGGAACTACGGACCGCGCGGGATATTGTCTGATTCTCCATATTAAAAATGCTTCGGGGCATGAATATATACTCGGCGTGTTCCATTGTGAGACCGAAGCGAAGCTCTATAATAAGATGAACGAGTTGATGGAGCAGTATTGTAAGTAGTATGCGTCATTTCGAAAAATAAAGGCCGATTTGCGATTTTTCGGTTGTTATTTTCCGCCCCATGTAATATAATATCCGTATCAGATAAGAGTGCCTGTCTGATACGATTTCAATCCTTAAGGAGGGCTTTGCCATGGTACAGATTATTGCCGGCGAAAAAGGAAAGGGGAAGACCAAGATTCTTTTGGACAAGGTCAATTCCGATGTACTCACATCGAAGGGAACCATTGTTTATTTGGATAAAAGCAACAAGCATATGTATGAGCTCAACAACAAGATCCGCCTGATCAATGTCAATGACTATTGCATCGAGTGCGCTTCGGAGTTTGTCGGATTCATCTGCGGAATTATCTCTCAGGATCACGACCTCGAGAAGGTTTATCTCGACAGCTTCCTGAAGGTTGCATGTCTGAGCGTTGAAGATATCGAGCGCGTAATCACGAAGCTCGACATGATTTCCGTAAAGTTCAATGTTGACATTATCATCAGCCTTTCCGCGAATGCAGAGACGCTGACGGAGGCGGTTCGCTCCAAAGTGATTGTCGCATTGTAATTCAGCTTATGATTACTGCGGGGACCATCGCTTGATGGTCCCCTGTTTTACGAAGAGCTCTTTTGAGGTGACGCGTGGATAAGAGTCGATTGCGAAAGAGTAGCAACCAGAGAAAGGCCGGGAATATCGGTTTGGCGGTGTTTGCCTTCATTCTGATATATCTTGCGGTCTGTTTTGTGTTGTCTTTGCGCAAATCGCATCCCACGGTCTATGAAGTACAGAGAATTGCTCTGGCTACGAACAATCTTGCCAAAGCCGTTGTCGTCCGGGAAGAGCAGAGCGTAAAGACGCCCTCGGCAGGCTATATCAATTATTACATGAAGAGCGGTACGCGCGTTGCCAAGGACGAGACAGTATTTTCCCTGAACAACAGCCGCGAGGCCAGAAATGCGATGCGTGAGGATTGGAAAGTGCAGTTCAGCGCCGAGGATGTCCGCGACATGAAGGAGTGCGTGACTTCCTATTATCGGTCTTATAAGACCGGTGATCTCGCTGTAATCGGAGATTTGCGCACGAATTTACAGTCGAAGATGGTCACCATCGAGGATATGTATCTGCTTGAAAACCTTGCCAAGCTTGTAGGGCAGGGTTCGTCCTCCGGAATTTCCGTTTCGAAGGCGCCTTATTCGGGAATTGTATCATTTTTCACGGACTCCCTCGACGGACTTACTGCCGACGCGGTTTCCAGGGATACCTTCGACGAGAAGCAGTACACAAGCGGAACGCTTTACTCCGCTGAGATTCGCGAAGCCGGGAGCACTGCTTATAAGCTCGTGACGAACGAAAACTGGTCTTTGATTCTGAATCTCACGGAAGAGCAATACAACGCTTTGAGCGGGCAGAAGAACATCTCGTTCACCATTACCGATGACGGCCTTACGCTGACTACGCCGCTGAACCTTTACAAGAAGGGCGACGGAATGTTCGCGCGAATCGATTTGTCGATGTATCTGATTCGCTATATCGGCAAGCGGTTCCTGACGGTCTCCATCAATCTCTCGCAGACCGAAGGCCTGAAGATTCCCGCAAAGGCGATTGTTGAAAAATACTTTTATGTCGTTCCGAAGGAATTTATCATCAACGACCAGGGCAAGACCGGAATCGCGGTATGCGAGGTCAACGAGTCCGACAGTTCGCTGTACCAGTACCGGTTCTGCGAGGCTGAAGTATATTACTATGACGATGAGTATACATATATCGACGAGTCGGTCGTGAAGAGTCACGGTCAGATTATAACAATACCGCACATAAC
>JAFZMT010000173.1 GCA_017553245.1 Methanomicrobium sp. | reverse complement strand
CTGCATGACAACACCCATCAGCGGACCCAGAGCCCTCATGCCCTGCTCTCTGACGAAATCCGAGCGTTCATTGACGATCTTTGCAATCACGCCGGAGAGTTCCTCGACTGATACGGACGGAGATATCTCTTCCATCGCTTTTTCCACGTCAGCGCCGCCGGCAACCGCCTTGAGAATCTCGGGAACGGCTTCCTTTGCCGCAGCGCCTTTCTCAACCGCGGTCAGGAGCTGAAGTATCGCATCATCGGATATCTTTGAGACATCGGCGCCGTCGCGCTTAATCTCGCGCAGGGTTGCGTAAATCGTCCTTGCGGCAAGCGCGGGTTTGATGCCGCTCTTAACCGCCATTTCAAAGAGACCGCAGCGCACCGAGAATGCGATATTGTTTGCGAGAGCGGGGTCAAGACCGAGTTCCTTTACAAAGCGCTCCTCCTTAGCCGTGAGAAGCTCGGGGATTACAAGACTGTCCCAGTATTCCGTCGGCAGATTTGTGGGCAGGACATCGGTCTCGGGATACATCCTTGCCGCACCCGGAAGCGGGCGCATATATGCTGTGGATCCGCCCTCAAGCATCTTCCTTGTCTCTTCGAGAACGCCTTCAAACGAGAGCTCGGAGCGCTTAATTATCTGACCGATGGCACACTGTGCCTTCTTCTTTGTATCCGCGACAAGTATGACGCAGTCTTCGGGCATTGCGCCGACAAACTCGCGAAGTCTTGTGACCTCTTCGGCGGTAACGCCGTATGCGGGGAGTTCGTCCGTGTGGAAGAGACCGCCGACGCCGCACTTCTTCGCATAATCGGAGATCTCACTGCCCAGTCTGCGCCCCGGCTGTATCTCTTTTCCGACAAGACCGTTGAAACCTGCGAGACGAATCGCAAGGATACACTTTGCGCGCTTTAAGATCGCCGATTCGGTGTCCCTGAAGACGTCTGTGACATCATAGACCTCTTTTAAGACCTTAGCGCCGCGCTTTACCAGTTCATCGCGGATTGCGATAAGGTTCTGCTGGCGGAGAATCTCGCGCCTGACAACCTCATCGATGAGGGCTAAGTCCTGAACGCCCTTGATCTCGACTCTGGCGCCGCCCTTTATTGAGATATTGACATCCTGACGGATGGTTCCCAGACCGCGTTTGACACGTCCGGTTGAACGAAGGAGCATACCTATGTATTTTGCCGCTTCCTTCACTTCCTGCGGTGTCTTCAGATCGGGAGCCGTCGTAATCTCGACAAGAGGAATGCCCAGTCTGTCAAGCGAGAAGGTGTTGCCCTCTACGCGCTGTGCGGCATCCTCCTCAAGACAGAGCGAGTCAATGCCCGCGCCGCCCTCAATGCAGGGAATCCTTCCGTTAAGTGCGACAAGCGAGGTTCTCTGAAAGCCGCTGGTATTGGAGCCGTCAATGACAAGTTTCCTCATCACGTGAACCTGCTGAACGGGTGTCATGCCCATCATCTTGGCGATTATAAGCGAGAGTTCAAAAGCCTCGGGGTTCATGGGCGCCGGCGGTTCCTCGTCGTTTTCGACAAGGCAGGTGGAATCGAACTCGTAGTATGTGTAGATGCGGTTCTGCTTCTTCATCTCCTCCTCTGCCGCCCTGTCAATCTCGCCCATCTCGCTCTCGGTCGCGCGCAGGTAGCGTTTTATCTCGCCCGTTCTCTCGCTTACGTCCCGCAGTTGTGTCGGGCAGTGACAGAAGAGTTTCTCCTTCGTATCCAGCTGCTGGTGGATCTCGATACCCGCCATCAGTCCTATCTTCTCATAGTCCTGCTCGGGAACGCGGATATTCTTTGAAGCCGCTGCTTTTCCGTTATCTGACATTTTTCAGACACCTCCCCGTCTCGCCGCGAAGATCGGTCTTCATGAGTTCCTTAATCTTAACGGGGTCTTTCTCGTTACCCAAAACCCACATGAGTTTTACGAAAGCAACCTCGGGAAGCATGTCCTCTCCCTCGATGATGCCGGCATCGAGGAGGTCACGACCCGTATCGTAAACCCTGTCACAGACGCGCCCGTTAAGGCACTGCGATGTCATTACGACCGTTGTTCCCGTCTCAATCAGATGCCGTATCGCATCAATACACAGAGACGAGGTATGTCCTAGACCAGTTCCCGCGATAATCAGACCCTTATATCCGTTGAATGCGCTGATTATCTCGGGTCTCATTCCCGGGTAGAAGTAGACAAGACCGACATTCTCCTCCATGGAATCGAAGAGTTCGACCTCATTGGTGCCGCGCCTTACCGCATCACCGTCAAGTTCGACATCAAGTGACGGATAGCTGACCCTGCCGAGCGGCTTTATGTTCATGCTGCGGAATGCGTCGCGCCTTGACGTGTGCATCTTTCTTACGCGCGTGCCTCGGTGAATGGAGCAGTAATCATCGTCGGTTGTTCCGTGCATTACGACCGCGACCTCACCCAAATCCGAGAGAGCCGCCGCCGCACTGCACATGCCGTTCATGACATTGTCGCTTGACGGGCGGTCAGCCGAACGCTGAGAGCCGACAAATATGATTGGAACCGGCGTCTTAACCATGAAACTTATCGCCGCCGCCGAATATGCGAGCGTATCGGTT
>JAFZMT010000172.1 GCA_017553245.1 Methanomicrobium sp. | reverse complement strand
GCCTTTCGCACCCGACCTTCATACCTGCGAATTCGAAGAGGATATGCCCGCGGAGCACTTCGATAAACTCTTTGAGAAGACAAACAGGTACAAGAGGATGTTTACGGGCGCCATCGGCTCGGTGAAGGTCGCACCCGACATCGAGAGCCCGCTGCATAAATTTGCGGTCGATGTCGGCGACATCGCCGAAGGGTATCTCAGGTCCGGCACGCAACATCTCGATGCGGAACGTTACATGAATGCCCTTGCGCATTTCAGCTACGGATACGGATACCTTGACGGCGCCGTAAGGGCGGGCTGTTTCATCATCCTCGACAACCGCGATCTCTTCACGGTCTGATTCGGCGGTAAACTGCGACCGATTAAAAGTGTATATATGCACTGCGGACAAAAACATAGAAGACTATGAACATTGACAGGTCGCAGTGGAAGTGGTTGGCGCTATCGATAGTTTTCAGTATAGTTGTCCTCGCGCTCGTCCTGTATTTCACAATCGACGAGAACACTTTCACCTACCTCAATGCTTTAAAACCGGAATTCCTGATTGCCGCCATTCTCATGCACCTTGCGTCCATGTGCGCATGGGGACTCAGGCTTAAGTTTATGGCGCGTTCGCTGGGCTACAAAGTGCCTTTTCTGCACTGCCTCAATGCCGTCTTTGCAAATCTTCTGATTGCCGCCGTCACCCCATCACAGGTGGGCGGCGAGCCGGTAAGGATTCATGAGCTTTACCGCGCCGATGTCCCCCTCGGAGATGCGACCGCAATCGTCATCATGGAGAGGGTGCTGGACGGCATCCTGCTGGGTATCATCGGCGGCGTCGCCATCCTTGCGATGTGGGCAGGTTCGGGCGACCTCGGTCTTTCCATCACGATTCCGCTCTTCATGATGTGGATACTCATTACGGGCTTTGTCGTGCTCTTCGCATATTCGATAAAGAATCCGGCGTTTCTTAAGAATCTCGTCAAGAAAATCAGCGGTCTGTTCACAAGAAGGTGGCAGGCGGATAAGATTGAGGAGTTTGCCGCCAAAATCGACTCCGAGGTCGATAACTTCAACGGCGCCATGACCAATTACGTTAAGCAGTCGAAGATGGGGCTTGTCTGGGGAACGGTGTTTACCGTATTCTACTGGTTCAGCGAGTTCTTTATCGCCTCGCTTATCCTTATGGGTCTGGGAGAGCAGCCGCATGTCGTCGAGTCCTTTATTGCGCAGATAATTATCGCGATTATAATGATGATTCCGCTGACCCCGGGAAGTTCGGGAATTGCGGAGCTTTCGGCAACCTCGCTTTACAGCGTCTTTGTCTCGTCCTCGATTGTGGGTATCTTCGTTGTGCTGTGGCGCCTGATTCTCTATTACATGAATATCTTCCTTGGCATATTCGGCTCGATTATCATCGTCAAGCGCGAGATACTGAGGCAGAAGATTTCGCAGATAAAGGCGGATATCAAAGCCGATATCAGACAGACGAAGTCCGATGTCGAAGAAAAAGTGATGCAGAAGAAAGAGTAATCGGACGAAAACAAAAGTAAAACAAAACCGGTAAAACCGAAACGTAAAATCAAAAGATAAAATTAAAACATAAAATCAAAACATAAAACCGTAAAAATTTTTATTTTTTATGACCCGTGATTTCGGGTCGAAATCCCGCGGAAAAATCCGGCGGTAAATGCCGGTCAGATAGACCAGTACTGATAACCGCCTTCTTCGCGGTCGAACTTCATGCCGCAGTTCTCAAGGACTTTTTGGGATGCGGCATTGTCATTATCGGTAACGGCGATGACCTTCTTTACCTTGGGCATTGCCTTTGCCCAGCGAAGCATTATCTTTAAGGCGGCGGTCATGCAGCCCCTGCCGCGGTATTTCTCGTTCATGCCGTAGCCTATCTCGACGACGCCGTTCTCGTCGGGCTCGCCCTTGAAGCAGGCGCTGCCGATGGAGACGTTCTCGCTGTTGAGCACAATCTGCCAGTTTGTGTACCAGACATATTCGTCCTCGTGCGCGACAGCCTTCTCATACAGTTCGCGCATTGCTTTTTGCGTCTCTTCGTCGAGCTTCTGCTTTGAGTGCTTCAGCTTCAGCGCATCCTCCATCTTATCGAATCTCTCAAGCATCAGTTTAAACTGTTCGACGCTGAGCGGTATCAGCCGCAGTTCCTTTGTCACAAATTCCATATTTCACATTCACCTTAACCAAAGTTCTCTAAAAAATATCTGCCGCATTCTTTAGGTAAGTTACGGTTTATGGTGAAAAAACCGAATAACCGATGACTGCATCATAACTTCTTGACATACTACAGTCTCGTTCGGATAAAAGTATCAACTGTTGTCCTGTGAACTCCGAATATTCGTGCAATTTCACATTTTGAAACTTTCTTCTCTAATAAAACCCTAATAACCTCTTCCTGACCGGATAATTTCACGTGACTTGATCTTCTTCCCTTTGGACGACCCAGTGTTACTCCATCTGCGCGCCTTTTGGCTAATGCTTCTTTTGTTCGCTGACTAATGAGATTTCTCTCAATCTCTGCACTGAGACCAAATGCAAATGCAAGAACTTTACTTTGTAT
>JAFZMT010000171.1 GCA_017553245.1 Methanomicrobium sp. | reverse complement strand
GAGAGACATTGAATCTCCTCTTATACCATGTCGCGACTGCCTCGCGGTATTCGAGCATACCCGTGTAGTCGGGATAGTGGTGGGTTGACGGGTCACGTGCGGCTTCACAGAGTGAGTCCACTATGTGCGGGGGTGTCGGCAGATCGGGATCTCCGACGCCCAGATCTATGATATCTATGCCCTGTGCTCTCTTCTCGGATTTCAGTTTGTCAATCTGAGCAAAGAGATATGGCGGAAGATTGTCAAGACGCTTTGCATACATGTTACCTACATGTTGTATCTGCTATCAGATAATCTTAAGGATTATATTAAGGTAGAAGTAATCTTCCGTCACAACCGCAACCCGCACGGAACAGATCACGGAACATATGCACGGAACACAGACGGTTTGTCCGTCAATTGTGTCACCGGTGGTGACACTTTTCATTTACGGCATATTTACGGCATTATATTTCCGGCGTAACATTTCCGGTGTAAGTCGCATAAAACCGTTTCATGTGCAAGCAGGAATTAATTTCGGGTTGCAAGCATACAAAAATAAATAAATGTGAGTGCCGATTTCTAATTACTATGAGAAAAGAGATTCCGAATAAAGACAGCCCCCTGTTAAAAGACAAAAACGGCGATTTTATCCAGAACAGATGCGTCAATAAACTGCGTGCCGAGGTTTTAAAGGAGAAGACCACGCAGGAGGATGCTCTGGAATATCTCAAGAAGAACACCGCCGAGATCTATGAGCTTCCCGAAGGATTCCAGCTTAAAGGCATTGCAATCCTCGGAGTGCCGCCCGTCTACCTCGGACTTAAGATAAAGAAGAAGGAGATTGTATTCTACTTCCACAAGCCCTGTTTCGGCATTTATATCATGAAGATCAAGGCTACCGACGATGATTTCGCATACATAAGAGCGAACGGCAAATTAGTCAAGTTCTGAAGATTCCGATATCGGAAATCTTTATCATTTTTAGGAAATCTTTATCATTTTTAAGAATATTCTTTTCTTGAGATACTTTATGACAGAGGAAGATTATTCTAAGGCGGCTGAACTGATGAATGCCGTCAAAGTCACCGGCGGAGAGTCGGAGAGCATTAAGGATCTGAGTGCTCTGGAAAATCAGGTCACGATTCTCCTAAACGGAGTTGTCGTGACCGCTCAGGTGGCAACCATATCAAATCTGGATGAACTCGGCGCAGGCTACGTAATCACCGAAGGTCTCTGTAAGGATATCAAATCGGTGAAGACGGACGCCGGCACGAACACCGTTTACGTCACATCCGATACCGTTACGGAAAACTTCACAAAGATTAAGGATAAGACGGCGGCGACTCAGACGGGCACATCGGGCGGCATAGAATACACGGACGCCAAAGGCTCCGAAAAATCCGCACTCTCGGATGCTCCGGTGTCGCGGGTCATTGACTCCGATATCGATATCGAAATTGAAAATATTTATCGGGCAACGAAGGAGATTATCTCGGATCTCTGGACGAAGACCGGCGGCGTTCACTGTTCGGTTCTCTTCCGCGAAGGCGGGGAGATTGTCGCGGTCATGACCGATGTCGGCAGGCACAACACGGTTGACAAGGTCGTGGGCAGCGCGATTCTTAACGGCATTGACTTAAGCAGATGCTTCCTCGGATGCACGGGACGACAGCCCTACGGCATGGTCAAAAAATGCATGAATGCGGGAATTCCCATAATCATATCCAAAGCCGCATCCACCGCCGACGGCATCAGACTTGCAAGAAAATCGGGGATTACCCTTATCTGCTTTGCAAGAGGCGAACGCTTTACAATATATTCTAATCCGCAGAGAGTCCGCGGAGTCAATGCAAAACTCTGACTCGTTTTGCGGACTTTACCTGATTTTTTGAATTTTTGACTTTTTCGGCTTTTCAGACGCATTTGGGCTTTTACACGCCGCGTTTGAAATGACCTTCGGTAATGCCGCCCTGAGAGACCTCTACGATTCTCTTCTTTAACTCATCAAGTTCGGTCTCCAAAGCCCTGCCTGCGCTGCCTGCCCTCTCCGACCTGCCCGCCATACCCGATCTGTCCTTGATGCCCGACATGCCGCCCGCAATTACGGCATTCAGACCTTCGGTATAGGCTTTTAAGACCGCATACGAGTAATCGTATGTCCTGTGCCTGCCGTCAATCGAGAGAATGTCAAGCCCAAGCCCGCAGAGTTCGGGCAGGGAGTCGATAAGGCAGGTCTCGACCGCATTGAAGATATGAGTCCTGCCGCAGGCATCAACGTATATCGGGATGTCGCGGTCGCGCTCATCAAGCAGGGAATAGGTCTTTTCGGGATCGTAAGTCCCGTAATCCGAAAGTGCCGATATCGGCAGATTGTTCTCGGTTACCATGAGTTCGACGGCGCCGCCGACAACATACTCGGTCTCAACCTTCCCGCGAATTTCGGGCGGGATTCTTTGAATAAGGTCGGCGATATTCGCCGCGGTCGCCTCAGGCGATATGACGGCGCCGCGGAACAGGTC
>JAFZMT010000018.1 GCA_017553245.1 Methanomicrobium sp. | reverse complement strand
GTTGTCGCCGTCGCTGTTGCGGTAGCTGTAGTAGTCGGGGTCGCGGTAGCTGTCGTAGTCGGTGTTGCTGTTGCCGTTTCCGTAGGTGTGGCAGTCGGGGTCGCCGTTTCGGTCGCAGTCGGAGTTTCGGTTTCCGTAGGCGTCGGTGTAGGAGTCGGTGTAGGGGTAGATGTTACTTCCGTAGATGCAGGTGACGGTTCCGTTGAGTTATCGCCGTCGGCAGAAACGGGTGCAACGGCAAACATGAGTAATAAGATAATCAGTATGCCCGAGAGAAAGATTGCTTTGGATATTTTTGAGGAGGCTCTCGCGGCACCTGCGGAACTGCAAAGCAATCCCCGGGATGTACCGTCATCCGTGCGGGATGATTCTTTATAAGAGATATATGAACGGCTTAACTTCATGTGGAAACACTTGCGGACGGAATTATATTACAGTAAATTTCATACCCGATCAATAATATTCTTTGTGCAATTTCTTTGATTTCTCGGATTTACAGGGCAAAATATTCCCCGTAATTTTGACGCAAAAGTCTATTAAACATAAAATCTCAATAGTAATAATCCGGATTATACGGAAAAATTGGAGATAATTATGAGTGAAGAAGAGTCAAACTGCTGCAGCCTTGTTGCGGTAAAAATCGTCCCCGACTGGTGGACTTTTGTTGTCACCGGCGTCATCGCGGTAATCCTCGGTTTACTGGCAATAACATGGACGCCGACTTTCATACTTTCGGTAGGCTACCTTATAGGAATAATGGTCGTCATCTACAGCGTCATCGCAATAATTCAGGGAGTAATGTCCAAAGAGAGTACGGGCGCAAGACTTGTGCTTATCATACCCGGCATTCTCGGTCTCATAGTCGGCTTCCTTGTTCTGACCGACCTATTTGCGACATGGCTTCTTGTAGACTATCTGGTCGCAATATGGGCGTTCATGGCTGGATTCACCAACATAATAATGGCGTTTGCCGGCGCATTCGGAAAAGGCTACAAGATACTTCTCCTTATCGCAGGCATCATCTCCGTGCTTCTTGCAATCTACTTACTGGTATTCCCCTTCATCGGTCAGGTAGTGCTCTTCCAGGTCTTCGGAATCTTCGCAGTCATCTGGGGAATAATGCACGTCGGCGCAGGAATTGTAGCAAAGGGTGCGAGCGGCAATTCGCAGTAAGCATCGGCAGGCAATACGCAACATAATACTTAAAAATCAAAAAAAAACACAAATACAATTCAAATTAAAATTCAAACCAAAATTCAAAGTAAATTTCAAAAATCATTTTTTACATTTTTACGGGATTACAGCCATTTAACGCATTTAACGATGCTTAACGGAGCATTACGAAAATATATCCTAAAAAGAATGTATTCTGAAAAAAAGTATTCTGAAATAAATCGATATTTAAAAAGACGATATTAAAAAGGGTTTAATTTAAAGAGATTTCAGACAATAGCCCATTTCATTGTCGGAGGTGCGGAGTGATCCTTCTTATCGATGGTAAAGCGGCAGAAGCCGTCACCCGCGGCATAGCAGTGTGTCTCTGTTGCCTCATATCTCTCTTTCATCTGCGCCGTGAATACCTCGGATAAAAGACCCGCATCGAAATAACAGACAGGTCTGCCCATATGGGGCAGCGACTGGCATTCGTAGCAGCCCTTTACGGTAATCACAAACGGAGATACCTGTTCAACGGTAACTGTTCCAAGCTCGTTTCCCGAGAAGAACACCGCAAGATTATCGATGAAGGCGTCGTCCGAAGGATCGCAGACAAGCTTTGCGACATACTTGCCGACAGACACGCCTGCCGCATACATTATCGGCTCCACGTTGACGCCGTTCTCGATAAGTCCGGTGCGGATTGAGTTGAAGATGATGCGAAATACCTTCGCGGGATCGTCAAAACTCGTGAGGTTTAACTCAGGCATTATCGGAGTCCTGCAAGGCTCGGGGGGAGCGGGTTTGGTAACGACACCAAGGAAGGTGGCACCTAAACTCAGTACCTTGCGCCTTGCATCCCCCTCGTCAATCCGCTCAATCAGAATGCCGTCATCTATAAGAGAACGTATCTGAACGGAGATCGTCGATTTGGCTTTTCCTATTTCATCGACAACCTCATCGAAACGCGATTCCCCGTTAAGAATTATACTGAGAATCTGTATCTTTGCCGGACTGTCAATTATTATCGTGCGGTTATCTTTCGAGAAGATAAGCGCTTCCGGAAATTTTCCGGGGTCATCTCTGACCATCATGGTCCAACATCCCTCCTAATGCTAATGATTAACACTATGAATTGATAGCATATAATCATTCGGTTTGTGACTAACAATTAACTGTCTGACGAACAAAACAAAAGCACTAAATATATTAATACGATTGTATAATCCGACGATTATTATTTAAGACACAATCATACTCGGAGCAAAAGAAAACAGGCATACGACGGTATCAATTTTTGATACTGAAAATATTTGAGCGCTTAAAGTACCCTAATCGAAACAAATTTGATTAACTCCTGTCATCCGTTATCGGTTGTGATCGGCTGATAGCAAGGGAGTTTCAAAAATTGTATGCGCGTTTTGAAAGCGCATGAAAAACATGAAACCCGTTAAAATTTCGCGGACGAACTCTCCATCAGGCTGTCAAGGATGGTCATTGCGGTCATGCACTCGGCGACAACGAGAATCCTCGGCACAATGCAGGGGTCATGCCTGCCCTTAACCGAGATATCCGCGTTTTTACCGTCGGTGTCAACCGTCTCCTGTGCCTTCGATATCGACGGCGTCGGCTTTACCGCGAAACGTATGACAATATCGTTTCCGTTCGAGATGCCGCCGAGGATACCTCCCGCATGATTCGAGAGGAACTTCACCGGCGATGAAGAATCTGAAGATATTGTAGAGATTGGAGATGATGAATCCGAGCGCATATCCGAGCGCATGCAATCGTTGTTTTCGCTTCCGAAAACGTCTGCGGCGGCAAATCCGTCACCAATCTCAACGCCTTTTACGGCGCCTATCGACATTACAGCCGCGGCGAGAAGGGCGTCGAGCTTACCGAATACGGGATTGCCGATACCGGCAGGAAGCCCGCGAACCCTTACTTCCGCAACTCCGCCAACGGAATCGCCGTTCTCCTTTGCCGCAAGAATCACGGACTCAAACTTCTCCGGCGCGGTTTCGCCGTGAATCGAGACAATTCTGCTCTCAAAGGTAACGCCGTGCTCCGCGAGAATCTTTGCGGCAAGAGAACCGCCGAGAACGCGGGCAACCGTCTCGCGTCCCGAACTGCGCCCGCCGCCGCGCCAGTCGCGGTTTTCGTGCCCGTATCTTGCATCATAGGTATAATCGGCATGCCCGGGGCGGCAGAGATCTTTAAGGGGTTCGTAGTCGGCGCTGTTCTGACTCGTATTGCGGACGATTATCGCAATCGGCGTTCCCGTCGTCTTCCCGTTAAAGACGCCGGACAAAATCTCGGGCATATCCTCCTCTTTTCGCGGGGTGGAAAGCGGGCTTAAACCCGGACGCCGCCTCTGAAGAAACGGAATAATGTCATCTTCGCAAAAAGGGATTCCCGACGGCGCTCCGTCGATTACAACCCCCAGTGCCTTTCCGTGACTCTCGCCGAAAGTCGTGCATCTGTAAAATCTGCCGAATGTGTTCATCTCAATCAAATCTCCCGTTACCTGTTTTACCCTTCGGTTATACCTGTTTTACCCGTTTGTCATCAACTTTATTGAAATTTACCTCAGGATACCGCGTATCTCATCGGCATCGACGCGGATTCCGAAGTAACGGAACAGCTGCTCCGCCGCCTGATAAACAAACATCTCGACGCCCGAGATAACCGTGCAGCCCGCCGATTGCGCTTCGAAAAGAAGGCGGGTCACCGGCGGCGTATAGACCAGATCAAAGACGCAGACGCCTTTGCGGAGACATACGCGGTTCTCCCTGTCCACAGGCGTATCCTCGGCACGCATACCTATCGAGGTCGCGTTGATGATTATATCCGGCATTATCTCGCGCATCTTGTCGATACCGCCCGCTTTGCACGGAATTTTGACGGGTTCGCCGTCCGTTCCGAGGCAGCCGCGGTCGATAAGGCTTGCGTTCATGTCCGCGGCAAGCCTCTCCGCCCTCTCGACCGTCCTGTTAACCGCCGTAACATCGGCGCCGAGCTTCATGAGCGCATATACCGCCGCCCTCGCCGCACCGCCGGCGCCGATTACCACGGCTTTCCTTGATTTCACCTTAATGCCGCTTTTGACAAGCGGTTTCATGACGCCGTACCAGTCCGTGTTCGAGCCGTAAAGCCTTCCGCCGGCATTGAACACGGTATTTACCGCGCCAATCGCAGCCGCATCCTCATTAATCTCATCGAGATACGGGATGATATCCTCCTTAAACGGAATCGTCACGCTGATTGCCCGAAGTCCGCAGGATCTTACCGCGCCTGCGACATCGCCCGCGGTCTCCTTCTCAAGATAGGTGCAGTGTGCGCCGATTCCGTAGCGCTCGAAGATTGTGTTGAAGAGATACGGCGTTCTGCTGTGACCGCTCGGTCTTCCCGCAATCGCGCAGATACTGCCGAGCGGATTCTTTTTCACAAACGAAAAGAGCAGGTCGCTCTTCTTCTCCGGCATCGGCACCCCCGAGAATGACTTCATGACCTCGCCGTAGCGCACAGCTCCGGCGGAAACTTCACCGCCGGCATCTCCGGCATCACCGGCAACTGCCGCTCCCCCAACTCCTGCAACTCCTGAAGCGATATCCGACTCAGACAGGGGAGAGACGGCATCTGAGATAATGCGGATAATCTCATCCGCAACCTTTTTGGCGTCACCGTCGGCGTCAACACGGAAATCCGAGGAACGCAGATATGCGGGATACCTCAGATTTATCAGATATTTTACCTCGTCAACGGGGTCTTTATCGGTAAGCGCGGGACGGCTGCTCTCCGAAATACGACCGTATGAGACCTCGGGGCTTACGTCGAGGAAGAATACCAGAGATTCGTGCCGCAGGTTTGCCGCATTTTCGGCAGACTGGACACAGCCGCCGCCGGTCGCGACAACGCAGTCCGATTCGGGCAGAGCCGCGATAACCTCGCGCTCAAGTTTTCTGAAATGAGCCTCGCCGTAATCTCTGAAGATCTCCTCAATCGGCATTCCGCTCTTCTTTACAATCCCGGTATCCGTGTCGATAAACGGCTGTCCGAGCCGTTTTGCAAGGATACCGCCTACCGTGGTCTTGCCGCTCCCGCGAAAACCGATTAATACTACTCTGATAATCCCGCCTCCTTCAGTTTATCCCAGAAATCAGGAAACGACTTCGCAACGCATTCCGCGCCCGCGATCTTAACGTCGCCGCACCCCAGACCGATCACCGCCGCCGACATGGCAGTCCTGTGATCGTCTCTGGGATCGCAGACAAAACCGTGAACCCCGCCTTCCCGCGGGATAATCTCGATAACGTCGTCGCGGAGCGCAAAACCGCAGCCGCATGACTCGGTGAGTATGCGGATTGCCTCAATCCTGTCGCTCTCCTTGTATCGGAGGTGCGATATTCCGCTTATTCTGCTCGGCGATTTCGCAAAGACGCAGACCGCACAGAGAGTCTGCACGATATCGGGCGATGAACTCATGTCAATCTCTATCCCGTTAAGGTCGCCGCTGCGCTCAATCTTTATGATATCACCCGCAGTATCGCCCGATCGCGGGTCCGGCACGGTCGTGACGCGGCAGCCCATAAGCGAGAGCGCCTTCAGAAATACCCTGTCCCCCTGAACGGAGTTCGGATTCAGCCCATTTACCGTGACCGTCCCTCCGCATACGGCGGCTGCGGCAAAGAAATACGATGCC
>JAFZMT010000170.1 GCA_017553245.1 Methanomicrobium sp. | reverse complement strand
CGTCGAGGGTCTGAAAGGCTTCCGCACCTCGCTTAAGGGCGCAAGCGATGACACCTACTCGTCGAAATTCTGGAAGATGCTCTATCAGGCTCTGGTAAAACAGGATTTCAAGGCGTTAAAGGAGTTCCACTGGAATGCACTATTTATCGGCACCATGCATTTCATGGATAATTACAACTACGACGTAAACCGCGTCAAACGCTGCTGTATCCACTACGCGACGCCCGATTTGAAGCTGATTCCGTTCTGTACATACAATTCGGGTCACGTATTCCGCGAGGAAGTCTGGAAGAAGCACTCAAAGCCCATGGTCAAGCAGGACGAACTTGCGAGTCTTGACTGATTAAATCAAAAATCATCAATAACATCTTTTTCAGATCATTTTTCCCGTCAAATTCTACCGCAATCAACATTGCCGTGTGTCATTTTTCCGACAGATTCCGACAGACCGTGATTGAATTGCAATAATGAATCGCAATAATGATATTTTCTGACGATGTTTAGTTATAATTACGAAATTATCCAAGTGATTTTTTGGATTTGTGATAACATGATTCTGATTGTAAAAAAACCGACTGACACCCCCGATGACAATTCCACGGGAATGGTTGCGGATGCGCTGACAAAGAAAGGTGCAAAGTTCTCATACCTTGACCTTGCCGGGATCGACCCCTTCTCCAATGAGATTGAGGGCAACCTTATCTGGGTATGCGGAATAAAGCAGGACGCCGTTCAGTTCGAGGTCATAAGCGCCCTCAATCTGAATAACCGCGTCGTAAACTCGCCCGATGCCATCGCCGCCTGCGCAAGCAAAGCCCAGACCACGGCAAGACTCCTTAAAAACGGCGTCAGGACGCCGGATACGATATTTACCGGTTCAAGGAAGTGCGTTGAGAAATTCCTCGAAAAGCACGGCACCGTTGTCTATAAACCCGTCTACGGCTTTGACGGAAACGGCATTTATCCCTTCAAATCCATGAGCGAGCTGAAAGAAGATTCGCCGTATTACATACAGGAATACGTTAAAAACAACTGCGATTACCGCGTGTTTGTCGTCGGCGGCGTTGCCGTGGGCGCAATCCGAAGAACCTCGGACTCATTCGCACACAACATCCATCAGGGCGGATTCGGCGAGGCTCTTGAGGTCATCCCCGAAGAGATCTGCGATATCGCATCGCGGGCGGCGAAGGCAATCGGAATCGATTACTGCGGCGTTGACCTTCTCCCGCTTGAAGACGGCGGTTACACGGTTCTTGAGGTAAACGGCACTCCGAACTGGCACTGCATGACGGCGCCCATACCCTCGATACTTGCCGATTACCTCATCGAGACCGAAAAGCACCTTTGAATGACGAAAATCCGAAAAAACAATCAAAATACTGAAAAACAATCAAAATACTGAAAACCAATCAAATGATGAAAACCAATCAAATAATGAAAACCAATCAAATAATGAAAACCAATCAAATAATGAAAACCAATCAAATGATGAAAACCAATCAAATGATGAAAACCAATCAAATAATGAAAACAGTCAAAATAATGACAAAACACTGAAAAAAATTCAAAATAAATTTGAAATAAATTTAAAATTTATCTGAACCTGGAATTCTCCGGTTCTTCTTCATCAATCTCTTTCTCGGTCTTGAGTGCAAGTTCATGCATTCTCTCCGCAATTCTCTTCGATGCGGACGGCTCAATGTCTTTCATTGCATTTGCTATCTCCTGACCCAAAACGAATATAGCATGTTTATGCTCCATCTTGCTCTTGTGAACCTGAGTCGGTTTAACCTTCAGGGACTCGTATTCCGAGAAAGAAGCCGACGGATTCTCCTTCTCAAAGTTCTCTTTGATGGTATACATAAACTGATGAAGTGCTACTAATTCCTCTTTATGCATTAATATCGCTCTTAAATGTGGTAACAGTGTTATTGTTCAAACCAATTTAATCTATCTAAGGCACATTTATAAGGCGAATCGAGACCGGTTTCTTGACGATACCGCAGAACTCGGGAGATACGGCAAATTCAAGACCGAGTGCCGCGATTCTGTCAAGAACGCTCTGATTAATCGGCATCGGCGTTATGAAACCTTTTGCACCGGCGGCGGCTTTCTTAAACGCCGCATCCGTCTCGTCCTGCGGGAATTCGTTTAAGACGGAGCCGTTGCCGTCGGTAAACCGTATAACACCCGATTTTTTGACCTCTTTCATCTGCATGTGCATCTCCTTCTCAAACGGCGTCAGAGTCGCATGTTCGATTATCGTCTCCATGGGATTCCGGGGCGATTCTATGACGATCTCCGAAGCCGCGGCTTTATCGTCGGCGGCGCGGTTTTTGCCGTTAGGCGCAAATGCGCTGATGTCGAGTGCGCCGTCCTTTGAGAAGCTCTTGGCGCCGAGGATTACCTCAAGGGGCACCTTGTAGCGCAGGGGCTTGACTATCTCCTTGCGCGACATGTCCTCAACGCTCCTGCCGCGGGGACTGACGGCGACAAAGTCGATATCGGCGACCTGTATGAGCTCGCTTAAGATAAGGTCGCCTCCCCTGTCGCCGTCGACGAAGGCGGTCGCCGTTTTAGTCCGGCAGAGGTCAACTATAGTCTGCGGAATGTTCGTGCCTTCGACGGCAACGGCGTTTTTGATGCCGTATTTCAGGAGATTGATGACGTCTGCGCGACCTTCGACGACGATGATCGCATCCGAATCCATGACGTTGGGACCCGCGGGCACCTTATCCTCCCCCAATTCGACCATCTTCTCTATTCGCGAATGCTGTCTTACGTCGTCGATGAGTTCGTTCGTGTCGATAAGCCCCTCGTCAAAGGACATGATGAGGATTTCCTTGGCGCGGTCCACGAGCTTTTTTCGCTTCTCTATCCTGCTGTCCTCGATTTTTACGACCTTAAACATTGATGCACAGGGACCCACGCGCTCGATTGTCTCGATTGATGCCGCAAGAAGAGCGGTCTCAGCCTTGTCAATCGATGAGAAGATGACTATCTCGCCTTTTGTGTTTCCTCCTTTGCTTGTCGTTTTTACGTCGATTCGCCCGACTCTGCCCGATCTCTGAAGGTCGCGCAGGTCAAGTTCGTCTCCTAACAGACCCTCGGTCTGTCCGAATATTGCCCCGATTACATCGGATTTCTCCACGATGCCTTCGGTCTCGAAGTTGATGATTATCTGATATTTTGTGCTTTCCTGTGAGTAAATGGAAAAGACCTCCTTACGTGATTTTTAATCCGTTATTTTCGTGATATCCGCGTATTTCCCGCGGAATTGTCATAATGATAATGTGATGTTGATTATGTGATGTGCCGACCGCCGTATGAATAATGATGTAAGATGTTATGTGCATACCGCGGCAGCAATTGACTAATGGTATTTTGTATTATATATAGCCATATCCCGTTGTCGCATCCCGCGACTGACGGCATCAATTCTGCTTTAATTTTGAGATTGCGTCCTTCAAAAGAGTTTTTGCATCCGCGACCGTGACGCCTGCGATCTGAACGCGTTTAAGTGATGAGGTTGCACCCGAGATTATCGAGACGTTGCCGGCAGGCACCTTAAAGAACTCGGATACTGCCGAAATTATGGCTTTGTTTGCCTTTCCTTCGATTGGCTGGGCGGCGATTTTACATTGGACGGCGTTTCTCCATTCGTTGTATCCCGACGGAAATACGGTCTTTTTGCTCCCCGCGGATACATCGAGGGTCAGCGTAATTGAGCCGTCGTGCTCAGTAATCGCATCCGTTATGTCCATATTTCTCGTGCCTCGGCAGTTGTATTTGAGTTGTATTTGAGTTGTATTTGAGTTGTATTTCTGAAATCTTCGGAAGTCTACAGATGTATCTCTTGTGATAATGTCGCCCGGAATTAACAAACACGGATCATCAGCGGCATTTTGCCGAACTTCACCTGTTATACCCAAAAGCCGGGCTTAAATAATATAATTTTTAATTGAAATTTAAATTAATTGAAATTTAAATGATATGCCTGTAACGCACCCGCGTTGTCCCGTGAATCATCTCCGGTATATTGCCGATTGATCATCCGGGACCTATAAAAACGATGCGCATAATATCGGCAATACAGTTTTGTCATTCGGTCGTAAAATCATTTGCGGGAGATTTGAGATCATGCGGGCGGGACGCCGCCTCCGGGAACCCTGCGCGGATTTACCTTAAAGAAATCGCCGCTGTCGTATGCGATTTCGCCGTTTACGACGACAATCTCGGGGAAAACGGCAGACATCCCCTCATAGGGTGTCCAGCCCGCTTTACTGTGGAGGTTGTCGGCGGAAATTTTTACGGACGCTTTTTCGAGGTCTTTGGGATAGAGCGCAAAGTCTGCGAGTTCGCCGACGGCAAAACCCGACGGTCTTATGTTAAGAATCGCGGCGGGCTTCCGCACGGTCTTTTCTATAAGCGAACCCAGAGTTATCCGCTTATCCGCGACAAGCCGCATCATAAGCGGCATCATGGTCTCGACGCCCGGAATTCCCGATGGGGCGTCTTTGAAGGAGTTTTCGCGTTTCTCGGCGATTGTGTGCGGCGCCGAATCGGATGCAATGACATCGATTAAGTCCCACATGGCAAAGAGCGCTTTTCTTGTATTTTCGTCGCGAAGAGGCGGGTTTACCTTCGCAAACGCATCCGCAGGCGGGAACATCTCCCGCGAGAGCAGAAGGTGGTGGGGCATTACCTCAAAGGTCGGGACGCAGACCCCGCCTGCGCCCGCAGGCGTCGCCCCGCACGTTGCTTCCGCGTTCCTGCGGAGTTTTGCGGCGGCGATGACGGCATTAACGGATTGCGGCGCGGAAAGATGACAGAGATGAAGCCGCAGGTCTGCGGGTGCGACTGCGAGGATGTTTTCGACCGCTCTTCTCTCACCTTCCGCACTTCTCAGCAGGTCGTGGGCACTGAGATCGGTGTCTTCGCCCGCGGCAATCTCCTCGGCATGAACCGTGACCGTCGCACCGAGGGCTTTAATCTCCGCAAACGCCGTTTTTAAAAACTCCGTCGTCACCGGCGTTCCGTAACTCGATTCCGCGTAGAAGGTCTCCCCGAACGCAAGTGCCCCCGCGGCATACATCTCTTTAAACTTAGATTCGGGAGTGACGCCGCCGTTAACCGCGAAATTGCAGTATGCACTCCCGGCGGCTTCTTCAATGCGCTTTCCGAGCGTTTCGGCGTCGGTGATTGCGGGGATTGTGTTGGGCTGGTCGACGACCGTGCCGACTCCGCCCGCGACAGCCGCTTTTGTCCCCGTCTCCCACGTCTCCTTGTGGGATTGCGAAGCGCCGGCACGCATATGCACGTGCATGTCGACAGCCGCGGGTATGCAGATATATTCAGAGCAGTCCGTGACGGTTTCCGCACCTCCGTCCGAAGCCGTGCCCGCGGGCTTGTTTTCGACGCAGACGCCGCCTGCGACCGTAATGTCCCTCACGCTGCCGTCCGTCATCTTCACGTTTTTCAGGAGCAGCGATGCTTCATATTTCTTCATTTTCTTCAGGTATCTTTTCAGGTATGTAATCATATTACTCTGCTTTGACTAATAACTCTCTTTTTGTGATTCCCAAATGAGTTTTTAAAAATCGTTGCGTTCTTAAAAAAAATGATATGCTGACAGGAAGAATAATGAGTACGAATAATATGACTCTCAAGACGATCTTTAATCACGATGCACTGCTGAGGTATCTGCTCTATGCGGCGCTTTTGCTGGTTGTTCTAATCGGGATGAAAGAAGCATCATATCTATTCAATATGATCTTCATCTCGCTGATTCTGACGATGATCGGTGCTCCGATATACTATCACTTCAAGAATCGCGGTTTTTCGGATATCGTTGCCGTGTCTTCGGTAATGGCAATGTATGCCGTTGCCATTCTGGGCTTTATACTGCTTATTGTATATTCTCTGAATGTGTTCATAGCCAATCTCACGAAATACCATGAGCTTTTCCAGTACCGTATCTCCGAGATTTTTGCGATTCTGGATAATGCCGGCTTACACCTCACGTCTTTGGGCGGTTTTACTCCGGATTGGGCAAATCTCTCAAAGTATGCCATCCAGTTTGCGGGCAACACAAGTGCGCTTATGATGGACGCGTTCTTTATCTTTGTCATAACCACCTTCCTGTTCCTCGAGATTCCGGTGCTCCCCAAGCGCTTAAAGAAGCTTTTCGGCGGCGAAGACGCCATCAACTCGAACTTCCAGGAAATGTGCAACAGCATGATAAAGTGGCTCGTTGTCAAGACCAAGACGAATGTTGTCCTGGGCGCGGCTTTCGGCGGAATGCTCTATGTTCTTGGCGTTGATCTGGCAATCTTCCTCGGTGTTCTGGCAATCATTCTCAGTTACATTCCCTATATCGGTCTGCTCATCGTCGCGGTTCCCGCGGTGGCGCTCGCATGGCTTCAGCTCGGCGTCTGGGGCGTTATCGTTGTGGTTATCGGCATCTGTATAATTAATGCGGTCGTGGAAAACATTGTCTTCTCGAAGTTTGCGGCGAACGACTTCAATATGCCGCCGCTGCTCGTGATTCTGTCGCTTGTTCTCTGGACATGGATTTTGGGAGCTGTCGGCATGATGCTCTCCGTACCGATTACGATAATGATCCTGATTGCGCTGAAGTATAACGAGAATACCGCATGGATTCCGACGCTTCTCGGAATGGACGACAATACTCTCGAAGACACAGAGGTCGGCGGCGATAAGGGCGCGAAGGCGAAATCGGTTCCCGCCGGCGCTGATGCAGGAGAGAGCGCTTCCGAAGATAAGAAGCAGTAATCCGAATATTCAGATATCTTTTTTTTTAATTTTGAGTTCCTGTGAGTGTTTTGGGCAGGTTGGGGTTCGCAACTGCTCACGGATATTCGATGTAATGCTCTCTGTATTT
>JAFZMT010000169.1 GCA_017553245.1 Methanomicrobium sp. | reverse complement strand
CGGATATTTCGGATCGGTTTTCCGGATATTTCAAATAGGTCTTTAAATATTTCGGGTCAGTCTCCGAAACTTTCGTATCAGTCTCTGAAATATTTGTATCAGTCTCGGAATATTTCGTATCAGTCTCTGAAGTATTTCGACTCAATCTCCGTTGTCCACCTCTCAAGCTCCCTGTAATCGCGGAAATCACCGAAAGGCGGTTTTGCAAGTATGACGATGTCTCTGTCGGCGTCGATGAGTTCATCGCGAATGAGTCTGCCGGCAAAGAGTTTTATTTCCTTGGGGGTTACATACTGACAGATTTCATCCGTGGCAAAGAGGGCTTTTCTTGTCACGTGATCGGTCGGGTTTGTCAGCGTTATGCCCAGAGAGAAGAGAACAACCGGAATTGTTGAGAGAAAGGCGCGTTTTCCTTCCATGAATTCCTTGGCTTCGGGAAGCCACTTGCCCATATGGATGGCACTGCCGGCGACAAGACCGTCGTATTTCGTGATGTCCTCCACGTCCTGAAAGTCCATGCAGTCGCAGTCATGACCGAGTTCCTGAAGTTTTTCCGAGATTTTTTCAGCAACTTCCAGAGTCGAGCCGTATCTGGTAGCGTATGCCACAAGTATCTTTTTTGCCATATTATCGCTGTTTTAGAATTATACCGTATTCTATGTAATTTTATGCTATCTTCACCGGCGCATTGCAGGTATCTCTCCGCATCCTGAAATTCGGCATCCTGCCTGTCCGCAATCGTCCGGCACAGCCCCGCGCCGTGCAATCATCCGCACCCTCACCCGTTCTCAAAGCAACTCTGCCAAGTGTGATAGATATAAATTTTGCACTGACAAGATAAGATTATGAATACACATACGGGCAGAATATTTCGCGGATGGCTTCTGTTTGCGGCGGCAGCGGCACTGCTCCTCACCGTGCAGTCTGCGGGCGCGGCGGGCACGATAACGACTTACGCAGGCAACACCGTAGAACTGTCGGGAAGCGCTACGGGATCCGACTACGTCTATCTCTTCCTCATAGGTCCTAATTTGCCGTCGGGAGGGGTATCGCTTGAGGATCTTTCTCAGCCGGCGATATCGGGAGATCCGTCAACCTTCCTGAGGCTGACCGTCAAGAACAACCGCTGGAGTTACAAGTGGCGCACGACGGAGAGCGGCAGAATCCTCGACAACGGCAATTATATCATCTACATAGTAAACCAGCCGAAGAACAGGAACGATCTCTCGAAGGCGGAATATTCGTATATCAACGTTCAGATTAAAGAGCCGACAGTGACGGCACACACGGAAACGGGAGATAAGACCGGGGTTACGGCAACGCTGAAGCCGACGACGGATTCTACGCAGTCCCAAACCGTGACGCAGGCGCCGACACAGGTACCGACGCTTATCCCTACGCCCGCACCGACACAGGCAGCAACGCCTGCGAATACCGGGGTCACCCCGTCGCCGCAGGCAACGGATACGGGCAACGAAAACAGCGGTGATATGTCAACCATAATCGTCATCGGCGCAATTGCGGCTGTGATACTCGTCATCGCAATCGGTGTCTATGCCTACAGCGAAAAAGAGAAAAAAAAGAGATTCGGGTTCTGAAAGCGGTGATCGGTGATAAACATGGCACGTGAACTCTCCCAACGCGATTATGAAATACTGCGAAAGGTTGCTCCCGAATACGGCAACGATCTCTGTCCGTCGGCGAATGTGAAATTCAAGTCCGTTCTGCCGCCGCTGTGCAACCACATCGCCGAAGACATAGATGACTTTGATCGCCGTCTCTCAAATCTCTCGCGTGAGGACTGGGAATATCTTACGGAACTGATTGCCGACGGCGACGAAAGCGTATGCTGCCTCTCCGATGAGGCAAAAGAGGTTGTATTGAGGCATATCGCGAATTTCTCCGAAGATGATGCCGCTAAGGTCAGCAGAATATTCGATCTTGAGGCATGCGGCATGATCTGACCGCAACCCGGTTTCTTAAGCTTATTCCCGAAAAATTCCCGTTTTTATACCTTGACGTATTTCAGATCGAAAGCCGCAACATCGACACCGATATCATAGCCGATTGCCTTGGGGCTTATGATTGCCGTGATTGTGCCTTTCTTCTCAGACATTGTAAACGGAAGCGTGACGGCGCCGTTGGTCACCGAATACTTATTTTTATCAGTCTTTTCCCATGAAAAATCAAATCCGGCTTTCTGCGCACCCAATACCGGCGTAGACAGATCAAAGACGACATTGCCCGTGTTGTCATCGTAGAATATGATATTTGACTGAAGCGAAAAGACATAGGCAAACGATGTCGTTCCCGTCCACTTTCCCACTATGGGATCGGGTGAATTGTCGGCGTGACCGGCAGAAACCGCCAGAAACGTAATAAGTGCGCCGCAGACAATTCCGATAACCATAACCGAGACAAGCAACGCGGCATCCTCTTTCTTTATCTCCATAATACCCTGTAATATTTAACTCATCTTTTTCAGTCAAAAATATTCCGAATGATTATACATAATGAGTATCCCGAATGAATCTGCCGAAATGACATCCCAACTGAATATATCGGCTGAATATGCCCACATCAAAAGCCGTTCGTATAAACGGAAAATAAAAAAAGTTGGTTTTTCATGCACGTTTACTGTGCATTGTCATAAATGTTGCAGATGTACTTTGCATACCAGAGTGAGAACAGAGGCATAAGGATAAACAGTATGAGCATGCCGAGAATCGGGATTAATCCGAGGACAAACTG
>JAFZMT010000168.1 GCA_017553245.1 Methanomicrobium sp. | reverse complement strand
GAGATGAAAGAGCTTAAAGTGCAGATTGACGTCATCGGTCGCGAGATAAACTCAATGAACGAGACGTTTCGACCGGCGCTTGAGAAGACTGCGCGCACGGATGCCGTCTCGTCGTCCTATGAAAAATGTGAGAATATTGCGGGCAGGCACAATGAGCTTGCGGACGAAAATCTGCGGCTTGAAAAGGTTATCGCGGACTGCGAGTCCGAATTATCGGATATTGAGAGTCGCATCTCAGGGCTGAAAGACTCATCGGAATACAAATGTTATTCCGATGCGATTGCAGGGAAGGCCGCCGCCGAAGAGGAGTCCGTCCGCATTGCCGACAGCCTCCATCTGATTACCGCCAATGTCGGCAATGTCTTTCGCAAGGTTTCGTATGCGGCGGAAAAGGATGGTGCCAAAGAACTTGTGAAGGATATCTCGCGGTTTGAAGCGGCATTAGATGCATATGATTTAAGCGCCGAAGACACTGCGGATGCCTCGGAGATTGAAGCGCTATGGTCGCCGCTTTACTCCGCGATTGCGGGCTACATCAAAGCAAACCCCTCATTTATCAAGACGAAATCCGAAGAGCGCCTCTTTGTCGATAAAGATGCACTTGTCTCGGAGATATCGGGACTACGCGGAAGTTATGCCGCGGCGGTTAAGAAAATCGCGGAACTGAATATGGTTATTGAGAGTTCGGATGCGGCGAAAACGCTTGAGGAGTTATCCGACAGAATGAGTGAGTTGAAAGGCACCCTTGAGAAATCAAAGAATACGATGGCGGCTAACACGGAGTCAATCGCCGCTTTGGAAGCGGAGTATGAACCTGCCTGTAAAGGACTTGTCGAGTCACTGGCGGCGCTTAAAGGAAAGCCCGTTGAGTTGGAGAATCTGCCGCAGTTATCGGTCTGAGATTTATCCCTGAGATTTATTCGAATAATATGTCTGGGATATCGTTATCCCGTTCAATCATTCCTCAACGTTTCCAAAAAATTTCCTCAACAATTCCCGAAATGCTATTTTTAATCCATTCCTCGGAGTTTCATGCCGCTTTTAACGAGTATGAGCCAGAGAATCGCCGATGCAATCGACGCGCAGACACTGCAGGTTCCGAGACCCGTTATGTAGTCCGGCCACGGCAATGTGCCGATAATCATGCCCGTGCATCCTATAAACATGACCGTGAAGTTGAAGAGCGATGATACCGAGCCCGTATCGCCGTCATACTGCTTTAAAAGATTGCTTATGGTATACGGTCTTACTCCTATTGCCGAGATGCCGCAGGGGATGAAGCATAACAGGCAGATGTATGCCCCCGCATGTCCGAAGGTCAGCATGAGGATGCCGCTTAAGAAGCCGAGCGCAATGAATATCGGTCCCGTTCTTCTGCCGCCGATGCGGTAGCCTATCTGCTGAATGACAAGCATGCCCGCAGTGCCGATTATGATGTCAATGGCAAGAAATATGCTGTAGAGCGAGCCGCTGATTCCGTATCCGGCGATAAAGATGTAGGACGATACTGCAAGGAACGCCATGAACGGCAGTTTCAGTACGCTTGTCGAGAGCAGGAAGAGCGTGAATGCCCTGTTTTTGCAGAGCGTCAGCTGGTGCAGGATTACTCCGAGGACACTTCCCGTAAACCTCTCGTTTTCGGGCAGAGATTCCGTAAAGAAAAAGCTCACAATGACGGATGCGGCGGTCAGAAACGCGGGTGCGATAAGCGTCGACTGCCAGCTGATTGCGTCTATGAGGTATGCGCCGACAATCGGGGACATAAGAGGTCCCACAACACCCATTACAACCGTCAGCGTGAGTATCCTGTCGCGTATCGATGCCTCAAAGCAGTCTTTTATGAGCGCGGTTGAGATGACCAGCATGCCGCCGGCGGCAATCCCCTGAAAAATTCGAAGCATTATGAATGCCCATATGTTCGGAGAAAACGCGCAGAGTGTGCTGATTATCGTGTATGCGATGAGCGATGTGATAAGAATGGGTTTTCGTCCGTATTTGTCGCTTATAGGTCCTAGGATGAGGATGCCTATCGCCATGAACATCATGAAGCCGTAAAGCGTCATGTTGAGGATGGCATCCGTTGTCCCGAAGTATTCCACGATTATCGGCAGACCCGGAAGGTACATGTCGGTGGAGAAAGGGGCGACTATCGACAGAATGACGATAAGAATAATCAGCAGACGTGATGAGAGATATCTTTGAGGATTCATCGGTTAGGCTCTTTTCGGGTATTTGCAATATTGCCGAATTTAGATCTTACAAAATGCCGGAACATTTTTGGCTGTAATCACTATTGAAGTTATTTAAGGCGCTCGGCGATGTGAAGATAAAAAAGGGATTTTTGGAAAAATTTGATTATCTAAAAACTCAGAAGGAGTCGAGGCTGACGGAGTTGAAGGTATCAGCCATATCGGCTATCTCTCTGACGCCGAAAGCGGTCTGCACGTGAGTCAGATCAATCTCGGCGGCGCAGGTGCACATATAGTCTATGATATCTATGGAAAGCTCCTTCTTAATCTTGCTCTTTTTCATCTGATCGATGAGGTGAGCGAGCTTTTCCGGCTCTTCCGAGCGCAGTTTTGCCAGACTTATGACGCACATATAGATGCGGGTAAGATTCCTATCGGTACCGGTGATGGTATCAAAGAAGTTTTTGATAACCTGTGCCTGATAGATCTCCGCACTCATGATAAGCAATGTATTGGACTTACTCAATATAAATGCTTTCTGCCGGAAATTGTCGTCTGACAATTGTCAGACGTTATTTTTTGATTCGGAGTCGGTATCTCGGGTTTTCGTTACGGGCAAAGGTGACTGAGGTAACCGGCAGCCTTCGGCAAAAAATAAAAAAAGCAAAACATGTTACTTCTTTGTTGAAACTATCTTGATAACGTCGCCGTTCTTGAGTTCGTGGCTCTCTTTGATGCGCATCTTTGTCTTGGCATCAACCGCGTATAAGAACCCTTTACCGATATCGGTGTGCACCTGATAGGCGAGGTCATGGGGTGTCGAGCCGCGTTTCATGAGGTAGGCATCCGGGAGAATTCTGTCTTTGCCGTCGCAGTACTTGTTCTCATCCTCGACGGGGTAGACGACAATCATGTCGAGAAGGTCAAAGACCGCGCTGTTAATCGCCTGCTGAACGCCGGTGCCGCCGAACTGCTTCATCATGCCGCGTATCGCCTCAAGACCGGCTTTCTGCGGCGGCGTTAGCTTTTCGGGGGCATTTATCGTGAAGTCACCGTCGCCTGCGACATAGTTGATGAGTCCCGATTCCGCGGCTTTCTTAAGCGCGAGTTCTCCGGCGGCGCATGTGAACTTAATGTCCTCCTTCTTTAAGTCCTCGAGAAGTTCCGCGGGTGCGAAGTCAGCCTTGTTGCCGATGACGATGAAGGGCTTTGCGTGCTGAACGAGGACGCCGCAGAAGTTGATGAGTTCCTCCTCATTGCATGTCTTGAGGTTTATGCCCGTAATTCTGACGGCTTCCTCGACATGCGTGACCGTGATCTGAAGACCAGCGAGCTGCTCGGCAACCGCGTCCTCAATCGAGTAGTTCTTCTGCTGGGACGAGCGCTGAATCTTGTTCCAGTTCTTCTCGATGAGACCGTAGACCCACATCTTCATCTCGCTCTCTATGAATCCGATATCCTGTTTCGGGTTATGCGAGCCGCGGTCAACGGGGTTACCTTCCGCATCCGTCGAGCCGCTTGCGTCCAGAATGTGAATTATCGCATCGGCTTCGCGGAGGTTGTCAAGGAACTTGTTTCCGAGACCGCGCCCCGTATGCGCTCCCTCGACAAGTCCCGCGACATCTATGAGCCCTATCGGGATGAAGCGCACGCCGTTCTGACATGCGGGGCAGTTTTCAATGCCGAGACTTTTGCATGCGCATTCGACACGCACGTATGCAACGCCGTTGTTGGCGTCTATTGTCGTGAACGGATAGTTTGCTATCTCCGCGGGTGCCATGGTTGCCGCGGCAAAAAACGTCGATTTTCCGCAGTTCGGCTTGCCCGCGATTGCTAAGTTTATCATTTTTACATCAATCCATGCATAAATCGGTTACACCGGCGGCGGGTTGCCGTCGTTATTCGCCGTCGTTATTGTATGATAATCTCAATTGGCTTTGTTTTGATATAATAATGACTTTTTGCGGTTTCGCGGCATATCACGCATCGCACTTTGGAAAGTCCGAATGGAATCCGAATTTGCAAAGAAAATTAAATCAAATCATATCGACAATATGATAGTCATGACATATACGGAGAAGACTGTCTGTTATTTTGACAGACCCGGCGCCGAAAACACTGGCGATTGCGCGAAGATTGCCGTTAAGCTTGCAAAAGAACTCGGTATCTCAAAGATTGTCGTTGCAAGCTGCAGCGGTGCGACCGCGGTTGAATTCCATAAAGAGATCTCAAAGGAAAGCGGGCTTAAAGAGATCGTCGTGACGCACGTTGTCGGATTTTCAAAACCCGGCGAATGGGAGTTTTCAACCGAGATTGCCGATGATCTGCGCTCAAAGGGTGTGACAATCGTCACGGGAACTCATGCGCTTTCGGGTCTTGAGCGTGCAATATCCAGAAATCCGGCTCTCGGCGGAGTATCGAGAACCGAGGTTATTGCCGAGACTCTCCGAAGGACAATCGCCGTAGGGCTCAAGGTCGCCGTAGAATGCACGCTCATTGCCGCGGATCAGGGCTATGTATCCCCCGATGAGGAGATTATCGCCGTCGGCGGCACAATGGAGGGCGCCGATACCGTATGCGTCATTAAGCCCTCACACACGGCATCATACTTCAACCTTCAGGTCAGAGAGATTGCGGCAATGCCGAGAAACCGCTGAAGTCTGTTAAATGTTGGTATTAAAGCTGTTATAAGATGTTAAAAGCGCTGTTAACAAGCTGTAAAAAATTTAAATTGTTACACGGGATAATATGGGAATGCAGGCACTCAATCACGGAATTATGACACTGAAGCATCCGGTAATGTGGATTTATCTGATACTTGCCGGGCTTTTCTTCTTTGCGGCGGTAATGTTCTCTCTTGCAAAGGTCACGGATTATTTCGGACTCAAGTTCGTCCTCCTCTTCTTTGTATTCGTAAGCCCCTTCTTCGTCGCGGGAACTTATGCCGCGGTTAAAAGCGGCGATTTCTCGATTAAATCATATTTTAAGTCAGCCGCGGAGGGCTACTTCCGCATTATGCTTCCCAAGACGGCTCTTTATTTTGTGATTGTTCTGATCCTGTTCATTACGACAATTCCCGCGTCTTTCATGCAGAATGCGGCGTTCTTCTCCGTATTTGCGTTTTTCATCGCCGTCACGATGATTATGCTTACATTCTTCTATGATACTGCGGCAATATTCGAGAATAAGAAGATATTCGAGAGCCTCACGCGAAGTATCGGTCTCGTCTCCGCAAAGCCGCTTGAGGTTATTTTATTCTTCATTGTCGTAGCTCTGCTCGCCTTCGTCTTCTTCATGGGCTACACCATGGTCTGGTCATCGCTGCTTGCCGAGGAGTTTGAGCCTCTGCTTACCATGACGCAGTCCGAGCTTACCGCATTCTCACAGGACCCCGCAAACCTCGTGAACCTTCTCGGAGATCGCGGCGTCTTTGTAACCGCCGTTATCTCGGGAATTACAATGCTTCTCTTTACTCTGATTTTCCTGCCGTATAAGGCGGTGTTCTACCGCGACGATCTCATGGTCTCGTTCTTCGATATTCCCGAAAATCGCGGGGATAAATACGTGTATTTCCACACCGGCGCTGACAAAAGTTCCTCCTACGAAAATGTCGGCGACGAATCCGGTAAAAAAGAATCCGATAATACTGAGAATAAATGACCGGTTCATTGACGGAATGAATGACGGGAATGACGGAGCACAGGCACACGGAAACAGGACTCAAAGGCACTCTTAACGGAACCGAAAATACTCAAAGGAACAGAATATAGAGAAGCACGGCGAAGAGACCGCCGGAGAGCGTACAGATGAAATTGGTTCCCGTATTGTGGATATATCCGCCGCGTTCGAGGGTTGCGCCGACAAGGCTGTCGATATTTGTGCCTACGAAGCCTGCCGCGACGCAGACAACGGCAATTCCGAGCGTTGCCATTCCCATGAGGTATGCCGCGGCGCAGAGAATAATCGCGGCCGTAACCGCCGCCGCCTCACCGAAGAGGGTAACGCCGCCGTCAGTACCTTTCGGGACGCGCTTGAATGTCGTAATCAGATACGGGCGCTTTCCGAGCATTCCCAGTTCGCTTGCCGTAGTATCCGCCATAGCCGCGGACACGCTGCCAAGGAACAGTGCCGCAAAAATCAGATTATGGTCGTAGACACCGTAGAGGATTGCGGCGGCAAGGGATACCATGCCGTTTGCGTAGACATTCAGGAATCCGCGCATACCGCCGCGTGACTCGGCAACACCCTGTTTTCGCTTGACATCATACTTGTATTTCGTAAATCCCGAGCCGAGTATGAAGAATGTCAGCATCACGAAGAACCACGTGATATCCGAAAATACGATAATGAGGATACCCATGAGTGCGGCGCTGAAGAGTCCCGACATATCTGCGGCACGCATCTCGTAAGCCGCTATTCCGAACGCAAACGAGATAATGATTGCAAAGATGAGCAGATCCAGCCTCGGAACAAAACTCAGATCCTCGAAGAGAAGCATGGTCATTGCCGTTCCCAGACATTCCAGAAGCAGTGCGTCCTCGCGCTTCTTGAGGATGGTCTTTAGCATCGCGGCTACTATGATACCCGTAAGCGGAACGAGATAGAGCGTATATCCCAGATAAAATGTCGTGGCAAACGAGGCTATGACCGCGACCGAGAGAAACGCCAGCGGTTTATGTTTATCATCGCGGCAGATTCTGTATGCCGACTCTCCCATGATGACGATGGCAATCGTCGATAAGAAGATCATGAGAGAGATCATTTCCGCGGCGTATAAAACCGCGATTATTCCTATACCTATTGCGGGATAACGCGAATCGGCAATCAGATAATAGAGTGCGCAGATAACCACTGCCGCGGCGGCAACAATCCACTGCGGATGAATATGCGGCGCAACGGCTACGGCGGCGGCGGATGCGATAAGCGCCAGCCACAGTTCCGCGTTTTTACTGACTGCCATTATAAATAAAGTTTGTTACGTACCGATTTAATATTAATCATGGTTAATCATGGTCTGCGCATAGTTTCCGGGTATCCTCATGAAAATCCATATCTAAACTCTTATGTCTCCCGGGGCGTTTTCAGCGATCTTCTCTCAACAAATATATCTCATAACAGGAACAAAATATAAGGGAATATGTCTCAGCCAAAGGAAATACCTAAAAACTATGATCCTATAGAGGTAGAAGAGCGCTGGATGAACACGTGGAAGAAGGAGGACTATTATTTTGACAGACACTCCAAGAAACCGCAGTTTGTAATCGACACTCCGCCGCCGTATCCTACCGGAAACTTCCACATCGGAAATGCGTTTAACTGGTGCTATATTGATTTTATTGCCAGATACAAGAGAATGTGCGGATACAACGTCATGTTTCCGCAGGACTGGGACTGCCACGGACTTCCTACCGAAGTTAAGGTAGAGGAACTCAACGGCATCACGAAGAACGACGTTCCGCGTGAAGAGTTCAGAAAGATGTGCCGCGAGCTTACGCTGTCAAACATCGAGAAGATGCGCAAGACAATGTGGCGCTGCGGTTTCTCAAACGACTGGTCCAACGAATACATCACAATGATGCCTGAGTATTACAGGAAGACTCAGTTATCATTCCTCAGAATGTATAAGATGGGCGACATCTACCAGAGCGAGCACCCCGTAAACTTCTGTACACGCTGCGGAACGGCAATCGCTTTCGCCGAGGTCTCCTACGAGGACAGGACAACAAAACTCAATTATTTCGATTTTGACGGTCTGGAGATAGCAACCACACGTCCCGAACTTCTTGCGGCATGTGTCGCGGTTGCCGTCCACCCCGATGACGAGCGCTATACATCACTTAAGGGCAAGACTCTCAAGGTTCCTCTTTTCGGTCACAGTGTAAAGATTATCACGGATGAAGCCGTCGATCCGTCGTTCGGAAGCGGCGCCGTCATGATCTGTACCTTCGGTGACAAGCAGGATGTTCACTGGTGGAAACAGCACAAGCTTGACCTCAGAAAGGCAATCGATATGACCGGCAGAATGACCTCGATTGCCGGCAAGTATCAGGGAATGACCTCGGCTGAATGCCGTGAGGCAATCCTTGCCGACATGAAGAATCAGGGCATTCTCAAGAGACAGGTGCCCCTTGACCAGCACGTGGGTACATGCTGGAGATGCAAGACGCCGATTGAGATTCTCTCGGAGCGCCAGTGGTTCGTCAAGGTCCACAACGACGAGATTCTGGAGAAGGCAAGGCAGATCAGCTGGACGCCGGAGCACATGAGGTCGCGCCTCGAGAACTGGGCACAGCAGATGGAGTGGGACTGGTGTATCTCAAGGCAGAGAATCTTCGCAACGCCGATACCCGTCTGGTTCTGTAAGAAATGCGGCGAGGTCATCCTGCCGGAAGAAGAAGATTTGCCCGTAGATCCTACCGTGGATAAACCCAAGCATGCCTGCCCGAAGTGCGGCGGAACCGAGTTCGTAGGCGAGACCGATGTTTTGGATACATGGATGGATTCATCAATCTCCGTTCTCAACGTCACGGGCTGGGACGGCTCGAAAGTGCCCGATCTTTTCCCCGCGCAGATTCGCCCGCAGGGTCACGATATCATAAGAACATGGGCATTCTACACAATCCTGCGCGCAAATGCGCTTACCGGCGGAAAGCCGTGGGAGCAGATCCTTGTCAACGGTATGGTGCTGGGTGACGACGGTTTCAAGATGTCCAAGAGCCGCGGCAACGTCATTGTCCCCGAAGAAGTTCTCTCAAAGCACGGCGCGGATGCGTTCAGGCAGTGGAGCGCGAGCGGTGCGGCAACGGGACAGGATATTGTCTTCAGCTGGAATGACATAACCGCGGGTGCGCGTTTCCAGACAAAGATGTGGAATATCTGCCGCTTTGCAATGATGCAGCTTGAGAAAGGCGGTCCCGAATCCGACAAGGCTGAGGTCCTTGCGGACAGATGGCTCATGCACAGACTTTCGCAGGTCGAGAAGGACGTTACCGGCTTCATGAACGTCTACAACTTCGACGGCGCCATCCGTGTAATCCGCGAGTTTGCGAGGGATATCTTCGCCGACAACTACATCGAGCTTGTAAAGGGACGTCTCTACAGCGACGGCGCGGGAAGGGCAAGCGCTCTCTATGCGCTGCGCACGACAATCGATGCCCTGTGCAGGATGCTTGCGCCGTTCACTCCGTTCTTTGCTGAGGAGTGTTATACGATTCTCACCGGCGGTAAGAGCGTTCACAAGCAGTCATGGGTTGATTTCGACTACGTCGACAAGCTTGCTCTCGATGAGGGCGATCTGGTTGTAAAGGTCGTATCCGAGATTCGCCGCTACAAGCACGACGCGGGAATGGCACTCAATGCCCCGCTCGGACATGTGGTCGTCTACACGCCCTTCGAGATCAACGACGGCGGCGACTGCGCATCCGCAATCAATGCGAATGTCGAGTTTAAGTGCGAGAAGCCCAAACTCACCCGCACTGTCTCGGATGTCAAGTTTAACTTCGGCGTTATCGGTCCCAAGCTCAGAAAGCAGGCATCCGCTTACATGAACGCAATCAAGGCACTCCCCGAGGATCAGATCTTAAACCCGCCCAAGACGGTCAAGGTCGACGGCGCCGAGATTGAGGTTATCGAGAACTCGTTTGAACCGGTATATTCATTCAGCGTAGAGGGCGAGAAGGTGGAAGTTCTCACACTCTCCGAGGATGTAATCGTAACGGTTCACAAGAACTGATAACTCAAATTCAATCAAATAACCTATTTTTATCATTTTATCTGATTAATCAAAAATTTCAAAAGTATTCAATTTTCTCAATTCTGAGAATCTTTTATCAATTTTGTGTCACATTTTCAGCCGATGGATGATATGGAAGGATAAGAAATGAATTGTGATAAATGGATGGTAAAAAGAAACGTGGTGAAAAAGGGGTGTCGTAATTATTTCTTGTCAAATTTGTATTTCGCGTTCATCTGCACCATATTGAGTTGTGTCTCGTATTTAGACCAGAGAATATCGAATGCGAGAAGCTGATTCTCCACATTCTTTGTGAGTTTGGCGATCTGAAGCACAGTCGGGTTTCTGGCGGTGGCAGGACTCTTCTCGACGAACTTTATGACATTGTACATCGACGATCTGAGATCGGATATACTTGTCTGAATCTTCTTCAAAAGCGCCCTGTTCTGCATGAATTCATCCGAGATTGCCCTGTTCTTCTGGCGTGCCTCTTCCATCTCGGTTATGTCGCGCATAATCGTCACCATGTGAGTCGTGACGCCGTTTGTCGTAAGCGGGATGAAGTGGAAATGCATGTAGATCGATTCTTTGTCGGAACCGTATCTGCGCACCTGTTTCATTTCGGAGTTTGTTCTGAAGAGTTCTTCATACATATTCACGGCGCCGACCTTAGAGAACTTCGAGATCTCGTAAACGGGGTGCGAAAGCTGATACTCGGTAATTCCGAGACGCTTTGCGAACGCAAAGAACTTGGCATTATAGTGGGTAATTTCCATATCTTTGTTTAAGACAAAGACCATGTCATCAAGTGCGTTTAAGACCTTGCCGAAGATGATGTCTATTCCTCTGGTCGCGAACTCGACCTCGCCGGTCATTTTCTTGAAGACCATCACCTGTTCGTCCAGATTATCTCCGAAGGTCTTGATGAAACCCGATATTACAAGGACATTTGCGATGCTTCCGTCGGCACATCTGAGATTGACTTTGTTGGGCCAGATTTCGACGGTGTCACCTTCTACCATGTCGGCATCGTCCATGGACTTGGTCTCGTCGGAAGAATCGATAAAGGTCAGGAATTTCTTTCCGACGAGTTCTCTCTTGGAATATTTCGTCAGGAATTCCATATCTTTGTTTATTCGTGTAATTGCGCCGCGTTTGTTGATTGTAATCGCCGGAGCCTGTATGGTGTCAAGTTCCGTCTGAATGGGATCGACATTTGCGACCGCCTTCTCCTGCTTTGCTTTGACGGCGGCAAGATGACGTGATATTGTCTTGTTTATGTTTTTAATGAGATCCTTTTCCGTGAACGGATGGAATATTATTGGGGGATTATTTAACTTTTTTAAGAGACCGACAACTTCGCTGTCGTTATCGCCGACTATGAACATGATGGGCAGATTATAGTTGTTAATTATCTTGGAGGCGGCTTCAATGACACCCATACTTCCGGAGATGCCCACCTTCATAAGAACGAGATCGGGTTTATCCGCACCTGCCTCCTGAATGGCATCCAGGATATCGATGACCAGACCGGCAATCTCAAAATTATTCTTTCTTAAAATTTTTCGGATTGCAATGGCCTCGGAAACCACATCATTGACAATAAGTATTTTCTCTCCGGTCATCAGTATTTCCCTGTTCTCATCGTTCAATATATTCGGTTGGGATTTTTCGGTTATCTTTGAGATTTTATTGGGATTATCGATCTGGACATTCTTAAAAATTCAATTGATATCTATAGATTATCGGTATTGTTTAAAAAAGCTACCTAGTTACTATATCTTATTTATAGTTTCTATTCTCTGTAAGGTTATAAATTTTTCTTTCATTTGACAAATGTCGATTTAATGCTGCGGATACGTCATATTATCGTCATTATGCGTATGTTTGCGAAAAGAAGTTTAATTAATCAAGCAATTTGATTTAACAAAGGAATATTTTTTGAATTATTATATAATTATGAAATATTGGAATAAATTGATTATTTTTTATTAATTTTATCCATCTTGTATTTTGAATTCATCTGCATCATATTGATCTGCGTCTCGTATTTCGACCAGACAACATCGAATGCGAGAAGTTTCTGCTCCGCGTTCTTTGTCAGTTTTGCCATCTGCTTGAATGACGGACTTGTGGCTCTCTCGGGATTCTTCTCGACGAACTTGATGATCTGATACATCGACGATCTGATATCGGACATTCCGCTCTGAATCTTGCTGATAAGAGACCTGTTCTTCATGAACTCTTCATAGATGCTCTTGCTCTTCTGACGCGACTCCTCAATCTCGGTGATGTCACGCATGACCGTAATCATATGCGTCGTTTCACCCTCTGAGATGAGCGGAATAAAGCGGAAAAGCATGTATAACGGCTCTTTTTCCGAACCGTATCTGCGCAGCTGCTTTGTCTCCGCGCTTGTCCTGAAGAGTTCTTCATAGATATTTACCGAGGCAATCTTTGAGAACTGCGATATCTCATAAATCGGACGTTCGAGCTGGAATTCGGTAATTCCCAGACGTTTTGCGAATTTAAAGAATCTGGAGTTGTAGTGGGTTATTTCCATGTCTTTGTTGAGGACAAAGACCATATCTTCAAGGGAGTTTAAGACTTTGGCAAAGATTACGTCGATATCCTTGGTAGAGAACTCGACCTCGCCCGTGACCTTCTTAAAGATGAGCACCATCTCGTCGAGGTTATCGCCGTAGTCCTTGAGGAAACCCGACATTACGACGACTTTCTTTACGCTGCCGTCGGCTAACTTAATCTGCACCTTGTCGGGCCAGATTCCCGTAATGCTCTCCTCTTCGTCACCCGCGTCCTCCTCACCCGCGGTCTCCCCGGCGTCGGATGTCGAGATAAGCGAGGTTATTTTCCTGCCGACAAGCTCATTTCTGGTAAGTTTCGTCAGGAATTCCATATCCTTGTTTATTCTTGTAATCGCGCCGCGTTTGTTGATTGTGAGTGCCGGCGCGGGAATTGCCGCAAGTTCGGTCTGAATGGGATCGACATTTGCGGATTCCTTCTCCTGCTGCGCTTTTCTCTCGGCGGCATGGCGTGTGAGGGCTATATTTATGCTTTTTACTAGTTCGATCTCGGTGTATGGGGCGATTACTATGACGGGATTGTTCAGCTTCTTGATCTTGCTTATGACATCGATGTCGTTATCTCCGACTATGAAGAGAATCGGCAGATTATAGTTGGCAATTATCTTGGAGGCGGCGTCGATGACATCCATACTCCCTTTAATGCCTATCTTCATCAGAACAAGATCGGGTTTGTCCGCACCCGCCTGCTGTATGGCATCGACGATATTGATTACAAGACCCGAAATGTCGAATTCATTCTTTCTCAACAGTTTTCGTGTAGCGATAGCCTCCGAGACTTCGTCGTCGACAATAAGTATCTTCTCTCCGGTCATCTCTCTTCCCTGTTCTCCGCTTTTTTCTGCATTATATTTCAATATTTATTTCAATTTTTGTCAGGATATCAATTCTGTTATACGTTTTGTCATGCATGTTTAAAAAAATCGCTTTATCGGCATTGGCGGTTTGAGCGTACAAACTGTTAGATGCCTATCGAACGGTCAGATGCGTATGTTACTCATATTGCTGTTCGGATTGCTCGGATTGGTCAGATAGTTTGTACTTTTGTCGTATTTTTGCCGGTACCTTTGCCGGTATGCATTTTTGCCCGTATCACCGACGCCACAAATTTCACTATCTCTTCCCTGTCCTTTTTTGCATCGACCATAACAAAGCGCTTGGGCTCTTCCTCGGCAATTTTGAGGTAGTTTGCCTGAACTTCGCTTAAGACGTTCTCGGATTCGAAGTGCTCGGTGCTTTCCCTTTCGGCATTTATTCTGCGCAGGGATTCTTCGACGGGCAGCACAAGCAGGAAGGTAATGTCGGGGACGACCGTCCACTCTCTCTGCATGTCTTTAAGCCACTTCACGGGATCGGCGATATGACCTTTAAGCGTCTTTGACTGATACACATAGCGCGAATCCGAGTATCTGTCCGAGATGACGAGTTTATTCTCCCGCAACGCAGGCTTTATGACCGTATTCACATGCACCGCATGATCGGCAACAAAGAGCAGTGCTTCGGCAATCGGGTTTATCTCTTCTTTGATGCCGCGCCTTACCGCCTCGCCTACCCACGAGCTTCCGGGCTCGCGGGTGAAGACGGGACTGAGATCGGCAAGTTCGGTCTTCAGACCCTCAATAAGTGTGCTCTTTCCCGTTCCGTCAATACCTTCGATTGTAACCAGCATTCAGATCTCACCCGCCCGCAGTAACTCTATGGGCACGCGCCCTTTATGAACCGAGGTCGCGATAATCGCGCCGTCGTAACCCGCGTTTTTAAGTCTCATAAGGTCATCCGTGCTGTTAACGCCGCCGCCGTAGAGGAGTATCTTCGGGCGCGGGTATGCCCTTCGTATTGCCTCTATGTCAAGTCCCCCCATGCCGTCTTCCGCGCCGACACTTGAGAGATTCATAACGACGCCGCCTTTAAAGTCCCAGCCCGTACACTCCTTAAAGACTTTGTCGGGTGCCTCACCCGTCGGATACGCAAGTCCCTCCTTTATGACGATGCTGAAGAACTCGAAATCGAACTCGCTCTGTCTGCCGCGGCAGGTCTCGGAACTGATGACGTATTCGAGTCTATCCGCCCAGTCCGCGTATCTGCCCGAAGGGTCGGTCATACGCGCTTCGGGCGTTTTTGAGCCGCGGTTGATGACGGCGCAGTCTATTGTGTCCTTTAGGATGCCGCAGGCGAGGATTGCCTCATTGTTATCGCCCCTGCCTTCGATTCGGTTGAGGTCGGCGATGTAGACATTCTTCGGTCGCATCTCTTTGAGGTATTCGCAGGGTATGACAGACCGCGCCAGACCCCAGTCCAGAGGTTTGTAGATATTTCTCTGACCTTTATACCCCTGAACGACTCTGCCGTCAAGGATATCCACAGCTAAATATATCTTCATTGTGATGCCCGCTGTTTTGTGTTTTGTATTTGGATTCAGTATTCCGGATTTTGTAATACGTTATCTGAATTATCCTTTCTTTTGAGCGATAGTAATATTTCTCTTTTAGATGTTTTGATCCCGCGTCGATCCCGTGTCGGTCGGGCGCGGCTTCGCGGACTTCGCTGACCCGGGCACCGGATTTCGGCGCGTGACTCGGAACGTTCATGTGCGCGACCGCATAAAGCGCCTGCCGCCACTTATTGCCGTCCTTATGAAACCCGTCAGTATATCGCGTTTTCTTATACCCTGACGCGAATGGATAATAATCACTAATTATATTGAATACCATAATCTTAATATGGATTTGTTGGTTAGTCCGGCAAGTGCAGAAGAAGCAAAATACGCACTTTCCGCTGACATAATAGATGTAAAGAAACCATCGGAAGGATCGCTCGGCGCGAACTTTCCGTGGGTAATCGCGGCTATAAAAGAGATGGCCGATAAGCCGGTCAGCGCCGCAATCGGTGATTACGCTTTTCTGCCCGGCGGCGCGTCGCAGGGAGCATTCGGCGCGGCATGTGCGGGTGCGGATTACGTCAAAGTAGGTCTGATGTTTGACGGCGATGAGAAGGCTTTTGAGTTCATTCAGGCGGTCACACGCGCGGTAAAGTGGAAGTTCCCCGAGAAGACCGTCGTAATCGCAACCTATGCGGATTACGGCAGGGTGGATTCCATATCTCCGTTTGACATGGCGCCGCTTGCGGCAAAGGCGGGCGCGGATGTCGCGATGATCGATACAGCAATCAAGGACGGAAAGAGTCTCTTCGACCACTTAAACGAGGATGAACTCACCGAATTTACCTCAAAGAACCGCGCACTCGGTCTTAAGACCGCACTTGCGGGATCGCTTAAATTCAATGATCTGCCTGTTTTAAAGCGTATCAACCCCGAGATCATCGGCGTTCGCGGTATGGTCTGCGGCGGCAACCGCAGTGATTCGATACGTGAAGAACTTGTGCAAAAAGCTATTGCAATGGTCAGGTGAATATATAATATGTATACCGAAAAACTGGAGATGCAAACCGGCTACACGTTTGATGACGTTCTTTTAATCCCCGCGGCATCGTCTGTGGAGCCGAATCAGGTAAATGTAAAATCACGTTTTTCAAAGAATATCAATCTCTCGATACCTCTTGTTTCCGCCGCAATGGATACCGTTACAACCTCGACAATGGCTATTGCCCTTGCGCGTGCGGGAAGTATCGGCGTAATTCACAGAAACATGACGCCCGAGCGCGAGGTCGAAGAGGTCAAGCTCGTCAAGCGTGCCGGCGATTTCATTGAGAGGGACGTTCTTACCGTCTCATCGGATGCGACCGTTGCCGATGTCCATTACCTCATGCGCGAGAGAAATATCGGCGGTCTGCCCGTTCTTGAGAATAATAAGATTGTGGGTATTGTCTCACGCCGCGACTTAAGGGGTATAATGCCTGCCCGCGCATCCGACAATATCTGCTCGGTTATGACGAGAAACCCGATAACCGTCGATGCTTCGATTAAGCTTGAGAATGCGCTTGAGCTTATGTATACAAAGAAAGTCGAGAGACTTCCGGTTGTCTCCGACGACAACAGCCTTCTCGGAATCATCACCATGCAGGACCTTCTCGAGAGTCAGCAGTTCCCCAACGCCAACCGCGACAAGAACGGAAAGCTCCGCGTTGCGGCTGCAGTAGGACCTTTCGATATCCCGAGAGCCAAACTTCTTGATGAGGCGGGCGTTGACGTAATCATCTCGGACTGTGCGCACGGTCACAATCTGAATGTCGTGGAGTCGGTCAAGAAGATCAAGGAAGCCGTATCCTGTGACGTAGTTGCCGGAAATATCGCCACCGCCGCCGCCGCTGAGGCGCTTGCACCCTTTGTCGACGGTCTCAAAGTCGGTATCGGACCCGGTTCAATCTGTACTACAAGGGTTGTCGCGGGAGTCGGCGTGCCGCAGATTACGGCAATCGCCTCGGTTGCCGAGGTTGCGTCGCACTACAATGTGCCGGTTATCGCGGACGGCGGTATCAGATACAGCGGTGATGTTGCCAAGGCTATTGCGGCAGGTGCCGACTGCGTAATGCTGGGCAGTCTCTTTGCGGGAACCGACGAGGCTCCGGGTCGCGTAATCTCGATTCAGGGCAGAAAATACAAGCAGTATCGCGGCATGGGATCGCTTGGTGCGATGACCGGCGGTCATTCCAGCGACAGATACTTCCAGAAGAATATGGGTCAGAACAAGTATGTCCCGGAGGGTATCGAGGGCGCAACTCCTTACGTCGGAACGGTCTCCGAGGTCATTTACCAGCTCATCGGCGGTCTTAAATCCGCTATGGGATATACGGGTTCGGCGACAATCCGCGACCTGAAAGAGCATTCAAAGTTCATAAGAATTACCGCCGCAGGTCAGATCGAGAGCCACCCGCACGATATTCTTATCACGGATGAAGCGCCGAATTACAGAATTTCAAAATAATCGAATATACAATATCATTCAATATAACTCATTTTTCCGATATGATTCAAATTTCAGCTTTTTTATATCCTATTTAATCTTGAATTTTGTTCATCTATGCCATGCTTTCATGCACGCAACTCCGTGCCCGATGTATATGCTACATTAATATACTACTTACACTTACTTTTGGTATATATGCTTGAAGATGAGAACGTCTCGCGCATGCTTGATATCCTCGGCAATAAAAACCGCCGCAGAATAATCATGCTCCTGCGTGAGCGACCGTGTTTTGTTACGGAGATATCCGATCTGCTTATGATAAGCCCGAAAGCAGTGATAGATCATCTTCAGCTTATGGAGCGCGAACAGATACTATCGGTCCGTTATGACTTAAACCGCAGGAAATACTACTATCTCTCTAATGATTTCCAGATAGTCATAAGCCCGGAGGCGATAAGCAACGCCGAATCCGAAGAGATGCCTGCCTCCGCTCATGATGAGGGGGATGCCCGCGGCGTTGCGTTCGCAGGCGGCGCCCGTGATGCCGGTGATGCCTCTTCGAAACCGTCCGCAAAAGCGGATGTCCGGCGCACTTTGGGTTGCCTCTCGGATATACGCTACCTTATGGAATCGCGCACGGAACTG
>JAFZMT010000167.1 GCA_017553245.1 Methanomicrobium sp. | reverse complement strand
GCTTCAGGTCTATGTCTCAACGGTTCAGGAAGCCTACGATACCACGCTGATGGCATTCAGAATCGCCGAGAACGAGAACGTTCTCCTGCCCGTCATGGTCAACCTCGACGGTTTCCTTCTGACGCACATAACCCAGCAGATGGACACAATCGACAATCTCGGCGACTACATACCGCCGACGAACACCCCGCACGCAATCGACATCAATAACCCGGGCGGATACGGCACGCTCACCCCGCCGACCGAGCACTTCAAGTTCAGACATGACATCCAGCGCGGCATGGAAGACGCCGTTGCCGTAATCAAAGACGCACAGAGCGATTTCGCAAAGCGTTTCGGCAGAAACTACGGCATGTACGAGGAGTATCTCTGCGACGATGCCGATATTGTCATAGTAGCGGCGGGCACACTCGCAAAGGAATCCGAGGTTGCCGTCGATATCCTCAGAAAAGAGGGGCTTAAGGTCGGCGTCCTGCGCATACGCTGGTTCAGACCCTTCCCCGACCTTACCGCGGCACTAAAGGGCAAAGATGTCGTCATAATCGACCGCGACTACTCGTTCGGTCTCGGCGGTATCCTCGTCAACGAAATCAGAAGCAAGGCGTTCAATGCCTTCATCGGCAAAGACGGAAAAGTCAATCTGCCCTTCAGCGTGATTGCCGGTCTCGGCGGTCAGGAAGTCACATACGACGATATCGCCGGTTTCGTGAGAAACCGCAAAAGCGGCGAAGAACTCTGGTTCGGGGTGACGGAATAATGTTTGAGATACGACTTCACTCACGCGGCGGTCAGGGAGGAGTTACCGCCGCAAAACTCATTGCGCAGGCGGCTTTCCTTGACGGCAAATACGCCACGGCAACCCCGCTTTACGGTGCGGAGAGAAGGGGGGCGCCGGTTGTCTCCTTCATCAGAATCGATGACAAGCCCATCAGAATTTATTCGCAGATCTGGAAACCCGACCTCGTCATAGTGCTGGATACCTCGATCATGCAGACCGTCGACGTTCTTGCGGGTCTGAAGGCGGACGGCAAAGTCCTTGTCAACAGCCAGCACCCCATGGAACTGGGCAGTCACAAGGTGTATCACACCGACCTTACGGGTATTGCACTCTCGCTGGACCTCGTCCTTGCGGGTAACCCCATCCTCAACACCCCGCTTCTGGGCGCGGTTGCAAAGGCAGGAATTATCTCGCGCGAATCCGCCAAGAAAGCAATCTCCGGCGCGTTCGCCGACGACAGAAACACGAAGGCGGCTTTAAAGGCATTTGAGGATATGGAGCTGTAAGGGAGGATAATCATGAAGGTAAAACTTGCAATATCAAGACCGAAATTCGGAGCATCGGGAAAGACGGGTTCATGGAGAACATTCAAACCCGTCGTCGATCACAATAACTGCACTAAGTGCGGCAACTGTTACCGTTTCTGCCCCGATGCGGCAATCGATACCGAATTCAATATCGACTACGACTTCTGCAAGGGCTGCGGAATCTGCGCGGAAGTCTGCCCCAAGTCATGCATTAACCTGATAAGGGAAGATTGAATACGGGAATCTGGCTCAGCCAAAGCGGACTGAAGAGGGGAAACAGCAATCTTTTTTTGAGATCGAGTCTATTTTTCAGATTAAACGGGGGGATAAATTATGGGAGACAATTTTCAAAACAGGGTATTCAAATTAAAGCCGATTGACCTGAATGAGATACGAAACGATATAATGGGACTTCTGATCTACGGAGAAGAGCCTATTATGGCTTTCAGAGATGTAAGAGATCAGGTCGTATTTACGAACAAGAGAATCATTACGATAAATATTCAGGGAATTACGGGAAGACGCAGGCTCTTTGAGACAATGCCGTATTCAAAAATACAGTATTTTTCGGTTCAGACGCCAGGATTTATAGAGCTGATTCCCGATTCCGAACTGTTCATCAGATTTACCGATTTTTCGGTCAATTTCGAGTTTAAGGGCTATGTCGACATAGGAAGCATAGCCAGAATTATTTCGGAGTTTGTTCTGTAATCGTCAGGCAAGAGCAATAAAATCCACAAAATACAGCTAAAAACAAGATCAGGTCAATAATTAATCTCTTTTTCTACACTCAGCATCAAAGAAATTATATATACTATGAATTCGGGAGTCAGTGACTCCCGAATTCATCTTATTTAAAGATTCTGCATACGTGCAAACTTGAACGATGTCCGGCAAAAGATTCACCGAATGCTCAAACATTCATAACCTAAACACCCATAGTCTGATTCGGTTTTACAGTAAATGCTCACTCATATCTATCAGATCTGTCTGACTTGTATTCAAAATACCTTGATGTCCGATACTCAACACCCGCTTCTCTCAAAACATTAGCCTCATTCAGGACAAACCGTTCAAGTTCTTCGACATCGGGGAGCACTGCCTCATACTTGGAAACAAAAACTTCATTGGATAATCCGCCGGTCGCATAATGAACAATATCCTCATCTTTTCTGGGGCATAATACAATGCCTACGGGAGGATTGTCGCCGGCGGTCATTTCATTCTCACGATACCAGTTCAGATACATGTTCATCTGACCGATATGAGCGTGGCTTAAACCTTCCATCTTCAAATCCACAAGGACATGACATTTCAAGATCCTGTGATAGAAAACCAGATCTACGGCAAAGTACTCCCCGCCGATTAAAATACGCTTTTGCCTTGCCTCAAAACAAAAACCGTGTCCCAATTCAAGCAAAAATTCTTCAAGCTTATTCAATATTGCCGATTCAAAAGTTGATTCATCCATGACATCGAGCGACTTCAAGCCCAAAAAGTCAAAGATATACGGATCGCGGATTACCAGAGCAGG
>JAFZMT010000166.1 GCA_017553245.1 Methanomicrobium sp. | reverse complement strand
TTCATGCGCGGGAAAAAGTCGATGTTACGGGGTTTTTCGGGTCCGTGAAAGGCGGCGAATTCAACCGCGAAAAAAATTTCATAAATAGGAATAATTTGAGGTTTTTTTACTGCCGCGTTTTTTGTGAGGCGGAGACGGATGTATCGGATGCATTAACCGTTGTATCAGTCGTTGAATCAGTCATTGAATCAGTCGTTGTATCGGTCTCTGTATCGGTTGTTGTGTTCGGTCAGCCCGAATATCTCGGAATATCGTATGATTTCGGCTGTGAAGTTCTCTTTTGACGGGTATGTTAACTTTACACCGTCGGTTGAGGCATGAAAACTGAGTGCCGAGAGTTCTTCGGCGGAGCAGATGACGTTCTGCTCGGGGTGAGTTCCGCGGATAATGGTGCATTTCGGGATTATTTCGCCGCCGGCGGAGACCACCATGGAGAGCCGCTTTGAGCCTTCGTGACCTTTGGGAAGGACAAGGAGCGGCTGGCGGTATCTGCGCACTAGTTCAAGGAGCATTGCCGCATGACGAAGTTCCCCGCCTTCGGGAGCGGAGACGGCAACCATGTCGCCTTCGAGGAGCGTCTGGCAGACTTCCCTTTCCTGAAGTTCTATGCAGAGCGGAAAGCGCCTGTTTACCTGCCCTATGAGTATGAATGCCCGCGATATCTTCGATGATATCAGCAGGTATGCGGCATCGTCGCTTTCGTCTTCGCCGGCGCCGCTGTTGCCGCAGGATTCATTCTGCAACCCGTATAACGGGTATAACTCCGACTCCATATATGAATCGATAAAAAAGTAATTTGTGCCTGACCGGCTAATGTCTGAATCGGGTCTTTTCAGACCTCGACCACGTCTTCGGACTCGCATGTGGGGCACATGGGGTGTTTGCCCACGGCTTCGAAGGTTGCCCCGCATTTTTTGCATCGGTATTTCTTGCCTTTCAGTCTTTCGGCGAGTTCAATGTCGATAGGTCCTGCTCCTGAACACATTTTTATTCTCCTCTAAAGTTTCGTTAACAGTCTTTTATGGTTACTGTCGTTATTATACTTGCGTTTAAGGGTTTAAGTAATCGGACATATATGCGGAGAATCGGTTGCCGAAAAAAGTAAAAAGTGTATTAAAAATTTCAATTGAGCACGGTGACGGCATCAAACTGATCGGGGCATGTGCGCGATATTGCGAATGCACCTGATTTGGGTGATTTCATCTCTATATTGAACTTTTCACTCGTGGATACTTCATCGGAGGTGTCGGGGTTTACGTATATCGTAAATATTTCGTTCGGCTCAAGGAACACGTCATCACCCGCAGTGTCCGGCTTTATTCCGACAATGCCCCATTTTCCTGCGGCAACGAGGTTGCGGTTGCCTACTATAAGCGGGTCGTTTGCCGAGAGTGAAGTAACCGCGCTTGAAGTACTCCACGTCACGTCAATTGCGCTGAAATCGATGTATTTTCCGCCCGAAGACAAAACGACGGAGAATTGAACGCCGTCGAGTTTTGCGGGATTGCTCGTGCTCCGTATTCCGTAGACATTGCCCAGAAGCTGCGGAGTCGAACCCGCGCTGTCGACGGCGGAATAAATGACCTCCTGCGTCTTGGAAGTGGTGTAAAAGCCGGCGCCCAGAACGGCGTAGGAGAAGACCGAAGCTACGACTACGAATGCTATAAGGACGATAGCCGCCTCAAGTCCCGTAAAACCTTCTTCACGACATAAGCGCATATGCATACCCTCCAAAGTCCGTGCGGATATAATACAGTTACTTAAGAACTCTGTATATATAGTCATTATTATCCTCCCAAAGTTGTAATGAAACACCTGCGGCGTAAAAAGTAATCGTGTGAAATAATATTTCCCGTGCGGTGCGGGGTTCTGCGGATATGTGTAAGGGGGCATCGGCGGCATCGTGCCGTCCCGCCGCCTCATTTCCTTTGGTGAATTTCCTTCGGATAATTACTTATTGATAACCTTGGGAAACGCAGCCACGGCATAGAGGGGCAGGTTTACAAGATCGCCGTCTCTCCTGAAATCCGCCATCGAGACTCTGACCGAAGTTGCCGGTTCATACTTCTCTCTGAAGGTTTTAAGGCTCTTTGCCCGCAGATTAATCTCAGCCTTGACCTCAACGGGTATAGGCTCTCCGAAGACAGCGGCAATAAAATCGACCTCGGCGGAACCCTTCTCATTCGTCCAGTAGAAGAGATCGATGCCCTTCATCCCCGCCATCTGCTGTGCGACATACTGCTCGGTCAGTGCGCCCTTGAAATCCGTGAAGAGTGCGTTGCCGTTTAAAATAGTCGCGCTGCTCAGTGAGAGCATGCACGATAACAGCCCGATATCGAGGATGAACAGCTTGAAAGCCTTGAAATCCTCGTATGCCTTGAGAGGAATACGCGGCGCTGTCACGCGGTTGATTCTGTGCGCAAGTCCGCAGTCGCAGAGCCACAGTAATGCAAGTTCGAAATCTTTGGCGCGTGCCCCTTCTTTTATGATGCCGTAGATATACTTCTTGTTCTCCTTTGATATCTGTGCGGGTATGCTGTTCCAGATCATCCTTATTCTCGGAATTATCTGCGGCGGCGCATGCTTGGATAAATCCTGCTCGTATGCGTCAAGGATTCTCTTCTGAATCTCGCGTGCACGTTCGTAATCGGCGTTGACGGCGAAATCCGCGACAACCTCGGGCATTCCGCCGATATAGTAGTAGCTTTTCAGAGCCGCGATGTATATGTCCTTAAATGACGGTATGCTATCGAAGTTGCCGTCAGCTATCAGTTGTGCAAACTGTTCCTTTCCGACGGCTCTGAGGTATTCCGTAAATGACAGCGGATACAGCGAGAGAAATTCCACCTTGCCGACGGGAAAGGACGTGCCTTCATGGAGGGCAACGCCGAGAAGCGATCCCGCACAGACTATATTGTATTCGGGCGCATCCTCGCAGAAATACTTGAGAGAAGTCAGCGCTCGCGGAACCTCCTGTATCTCGTCAAAAATCAGAAGTGACTCCGCCGCGTCTATCTTTTCGCCGAGATACAGTTCAAGATTGGGAATAACACCCGACGGGCTTATATCCTTCTCAAATATGCTTTTTACGGTCGCGTTGTTGTCAAAGTTGACATAGTATGTCTTTTTGTAGCATTTATCGCCGAATTCTTTCAGCAGCCATGTTTTTCCGACCTGACGCGCTCCTCTGAGGATAAGCGGCTTTCTGCCGGCTTTCTCTTTCCACGCGACAAGTTCCCCGATAAGTTCCCTATACATCTTCCCGTAATAGTATTGTTCATACATCTACATAAATTCCCACGAAAAAGTGTACTCTTACAACACTTTTTCCCACGAAAAAATGCAGTAGCAGTACACTTTTTCCCACGATCTTTTGTAAAAGACTTTTGAAAGGATATTTTACGAAAATAAGCAAAAATATCTCTGTTATTTTCGGTATGTTCCCCGCACGTATTTAAACCGACTCTCAAAACTTTTCCAAATTCCTTTTTTTCAAGACTTCCTGAG
>JAFZMT010000165.1 GCA_017553245.1 Methanomicrobium sp. | reverse complement strand
GCCGCAAAGCCGCAGGATCCGCTGCCGGTCTTCAGGAAAGGCATGGTTCTGCTGAGGCTCAAGCGCATGGACGAGGCTATGAGGTGCTACCTCAAATCTCTCGAACTTGACCCGTCCTACGGCAATAACTGGCTCAAGATGGGCGTTTATGCTACGACCTTCATGGATCAGGAACTTCTGAACGGCAGATCGCAGGCAGAGGCGCAGTCATCGGCAACATCCGAGCCTGCCGCGGCGCGTAAGAGGGCTTCCAAGTCTGATGCCGTCGCGGATGAGGAAGACGAAGAGTATGAGGAACCCGTCCCCGCGGCAAAGCCGAAAGCAGCGCAGAAGAAGCGTCCGGCACCCGCCGAGCCCGAATCCGATGCGGGTGATGCCGCGGCTGAACCCGAACCGACACCCGCGCCCGCACCGGCGCCTGCCATCGAGAAGCCAAAGCCCGTAAAGACCATGCCTACGGCGGCGGATCTCAAAAACCCCGCTTATCTTTATGAGAAAGGCGTGGCGCTCACGAAGGCGGGATACTACCCCGCGGCGAAGAAGTGCTTTGAGAGGGCAATCGAGCTTGACAGCGAGAATCCGTCGTATCATTTCTCGCTCGGCGTCGTATGCGGCAAACTTCAGGACTACAAGAAGGCGCTTGAATGCTTTGACACCGTCCTTTACCTCTCGCCCGGTCACGAGGGCGCAATCAAGGGCAGACTCATGGCTCTCAAGAGAAAATAAACGCATAAGCGCGGATAACAGCCGCCATCTTTTTTGATTTTTTAAATAAGTGATTCCGGAAAGTAATTGATATTTGAAAATATCTGACAAATGCCCGAAAAGCGTTTGAAAAGTATCGGAAAAGTGTTTGAAAATTATTGTATTACGGTTGACAGTTTATTTTACCCAGAACATCCATGAGGGCTTGGGGATATACTCTCTTCCGTCCTCATCCTTCTTAATCTCGGGTGCGGAACTCTTGCTCTCGATTGACGGAACCGACTGCTTGACCGCCTCCTGAATTGCGGCACTGTGTGCGGCCGCCTGCGCCTGAAGGTGGTCTATCATCTGAGTGAGGTCCGAGATTCTCTCATCCTTCGAAGCCGCAATCTGATCGGTCGTCGTGATGCTCATTGCCTCGATTCTCGAGATGCTCTCCTTTAAGTCCTCGATACGCTGGTCTTTTTCGGCGATGAGCTTCGTGAAGGTCTCGCGGAGTTCGATCTGGACTTTGATGTTGTCCTTAAGCGTCTCAATCTCCTTTTTGAGCGTATCTATAGTCGAAAGATTCTCGTCTTCACTTCCCGCGGCACCCGACCCGCAGGTCTCGAGGTAACTGATACATGCGTCACGAATCCAATCGGATTTTTTTGCATTTACTTTTTCCGCGGCTTCATCGATTTTCTGTCCTAAACTGTCTTCTACTGTAAAGATAATTCTCATTTTTTCACCTGTCTCATTGTTTGGAAGTTGTCTTCATATTCATACTTATTTTTTGATTCACGGCAATCCTCGGGTTTCCTTTTGCAAGCTCGGCGGCTCTTCTGAAACATGCCTCAGCTTTGTCAAACTCCTGCATCTGCGTATATGTCACCCCGAGATTGTTGAGGGCGGCAGGATTGTTCGGCTCGAAGGAAAGGACTTTGCCGAAACTGATGGCGGCAGCCCCGAGCAGTTTTATGTGAAACTGCGAAATGCCGCGTTTAAACCAGACCTGTGCGTCATTTTCGTCAAGAGCGATAGCTTTGTCAAAGCAGTAGAGCGCTTTTTCGTGAAGCGCCGCATCCGCCAGACTGACTCCTTTGTTGTACCAATAGCTGACACTTACTTTCATCCTATTTATCACCAAAGATGCCACCATGTTGCCGCCGCTTATCCCCGCCGTTATCTCTCCCAATTACCCGATTTACACTCACATCGGGTTTTGAAGTCGGCGGGGGCGGCAATCTGACTAATTAATATATAATATCGACTTCATATGATAAATCTATTTGTTATTCCCTGCCGCATTTCTCGGGATTATGTGCCGTATGTGTCGCATATTGTCGCATATCCGCGAATATGCCGTTTCGCACGGTCATGAAACATATCATGACACATCTTATGAATCCCGCTTATGCCTCTTATCCCTCTTATGACTCCTCTTCTGAATCCCCGTATGAATCTTCTCATGACTGTTTAGAAAAAAGGTCTTATATACAATCGTCATAAAAGTAATTTTAATTACAGCACCCGATTACGTGATACGTAAACGGGTGCCTGTACCTGCATATTCTTAAAATCGAATATACCGTCATAACGGTAAATCATACGGCAAATTAAACGGTGAATAATATGGGTGTTGATGAGATAAATCGGGTTCTCATAAAGGCATTGGAAGGCGATACCTCCGTGAGTCTGGACGCGGACTCAATGGACGAAGAGTACCGCGAGCTGGCGCACACGGTCAATACTGCCATAAAGAAGCTTGAAAAAGCCAAAGAGGCAGAGATTTACAAGAAGAGACTGATTGCGTTCATAAAACAGAACCCGCAGGCAATCGCCGTTCTTGTAAAAGACAAGAGCAGAATCGACTTAAACAAGGAATATCAGCGTGTCTGGCGCGGCAGTTACGACGAACTGATGGCAAAGAAGCTCTATGACTTCGACGTCACGATTACCGGCGGCGACGACTTCTATGCCTCCTTCGAGACGAAGAAGAATGCCTGCACCGAGATGGAGGTTTCGTGGCCGGACGGCGTAAAGAGGAATCTGAGGCTTTTCCAGACGCCGCTTCTGGACGAAAACGGCGAGATCGACGTCAATTATTATATATATCAGGATCTGACCGCAGAGGTCGCGCTTAACAAATACTTAAGTACCGAAATCGACAAGATCTCGGAGAATATCGAGAAGATATCCAAGGGCAATCTGGATATCGACCTCACGGTCGGCGAGAGCGACGAATACACGCACAATGCCGCGGAGATGATACACAAGATCTCCAACAGCATCAACGATGCAAAGACGGCAATCGAGAATCTGATTACCGATGTCGAATCCCTCTCGGATTCGGCGATTACCGGAGATCTCTCAAAGCGTGCCGATTCCTCCGGCTATGAAGGGCACTTCAAGGGCGTCATCGACGGCTTCAACCAGACCCTCGATATGATTGAGGGTCCGCTCAGAGAGGCGATGAAGGTCGTCGAACTCTATGCCGAGAACGACTACAGGGTGCGTTTCTCGGACAAAGTGCCCGTCGCCGGCGATTTTGCCGAGTTTAAGGACTCCATCAACGAACTCGGCGACAAACTTGTCGCCGTCATCGGCGAGGTCAGAAACGCGGTCGACAACGTCAACCACGGAACCGTGGAGATTACCCGCGGCTCGGATGAGGTGGCGAAGGCAACCGAGCAGGTCGCAATGACAAGCCAGAAGTGCGCCGACATCAACCGCGGCGTCCTTATGAAGATGGAGAATATCCAGAGGCAGATTGCGGAGCTCTCAGCGTCCAACGAGGAGATTGCCGCAACTTCGCAGAGCGTCCTCAAGAATGCCGAGAACGTGGCGACTATGGGCAGTGAGGCTCAGGTCCTCGGAAATGACGCGAATATGAAGATGGAGTCCGTTCAGGACATTACGTCCAAGAGCGTCGAGGAGATCAAGGATCTCAACGAGCAGATAAAGGAGATCAACAACATCGTCAAGATGATCAATGAGATTACGGGGCAGATCAACCTCCTTTCGCTTAATGCCGCGATTGAAGCCGCACGTGCCGGTGAGCACGGCCGCGGTTTCGCAGTTGTCGCGGGCGAGGTCAAGAACCTTGCCGCGGATGCGAGGAAGGCGACCGACCATATCGAGAATGTGATATCCTCGATTCAGAAGAACAGCCGCGAGACCGCTTCGGCGATTCAGGAGGCAAACAGCAGTGTTCAGAGCGCGGTCGTGAGCGTAAACGCGACGATAAAGGCACTCTATGAGATTGTGGGCGAGTCCCAGCAGGTGACGACGGATATGGGCGAGATTGCCCGTGCCATTGAGAATCAGGCGAATATCGCCAATATCGTTGTCGGCGCCACCGATGACGGCGCAAAACAGACGGGTGAGAGCTTAAAGGAGGTCGAGGAGCTTGCCGCTCTTGCCGAGGAGACAAGTGCTTCGGTCGAGGAGATCGGCAGCGCAATCCACGAGGTTAACTCAATGGTCAATTCGCTCACCGACAACATGAACAACTTCAAGGTCTGATTTGTCGGAGTCCGATTCCGGCAGACAACACCACATTTACTTTTCCATATACTCCGCATTAATTGCCCTTTTACTGACCCAATTACTTTTTACACAGGCATTTGCCTTTTTTAACGTATTTACGCGCAGTTTTATATGTGAATCTTTCCGTGCGGTTTTCACCCGTCTTCGCAATATCGGCAGATTGATTAGAATCGGGACAGGCATAATATTAAGAACATCGATAAAGAACATCGGACGGCACGGGATATCCTAAATCCCGTGCAGATTCGATAAAACGGGAAACGGCGGCATGGACGATAATTTTGCGGGTTTTGCTGAGAACGGCGGCGGTTCTGATATTGAGAGAGCCGAAGGGATTCTGCGGAAATACTTCGGTTATTCAAATCTCTATCCGTATCAGCGCGAGATTATCGGTTCCGTGCTTCAGGGGCGGGACGTTGCCGCAGTCATCGCAACCGGCGGCGGCAAATCAATCTGTTATCAGCTGCCCGCGCTCATGTCCGAGGGCGTCTGCATCGTCATTTCGCCGCTGATTTCGCTCATGAAGGATCAGGTCGATTCCCTGACGGCATCGGGGGTGAATGCGGGGCTGCTTAATTCAACGCAGGACTATTCTTCGCACACCGCGGTCACGAGGCAGATGCAGGAGGGGGGAATATCGATTGTCTACGTCTCCCCCGAGCGTGCGGTGACCGCCGCTTTTGTCTCGACACTGAAACGGACGAAGATCTCTCTTTTCGCGGTCGACGAGGCGCACTGCATCTCCCAGTGGGGGCATGAGTTCAGACCGGAATACCGCCGCTTAAGCCTTCTCAAGAAGGAGTTCCCCAACGTTCCCGTGATTGCCCTGACCGCGACCGCGACTCCGATTGTCCGCGAGGACATCATAAAACAGCTCGGACTTAAGAATCCGAAGGTGTATGTCGGCAGTTTTTACAGGAAAAACCTCCATTATTCCGTCATTCCCAAGAAGGACGCACTCGGGCAGATAATTGCGTATATACGGAAGAGAAACGGCGACGACTCGGGCATCATCTACTGTCACAGCCGCAAGAATGCCGAGGATATTGCCGTAAAACTCGCAAAGGCGGGCATATACGCACTCCCCTATCATGCCGGACTCTCCAAACAGGCACGCGAGAAGACGCAGGACAGGTTCATCCGCGACAACGTTCATGTAATAGTCGCAACGGTGGCTTTCGGCATGGGAATCAATAAGCCCGACGTGCGCTACGTGATTCACTACGACCTCCCCGACAGCCTTGAGAACTACTATCAGGAGACGGGACGCGCCGGTCGCGACGGGCTTGATTCGGACTGTATCCTCTTTTACAGCCGCGGCGATCGCGCAAAGATTGAGTATTTCATCTCGGAGATATCAAGCGGCGTCCAAAAGAGCACTGCCGTGAAAAAACTCGACGCCATGACGGATTTCTGCGAGAGCAAAGAGTGCCGCGTGAAGATGCTCCTCGATTATTTCGGAGAAGAAACGGGGGATTTCGCCTGCGGCACCTGCGACAACTGCCTGCACCCGTCCGAGGAGTTCGACGGCACCGATATCGCCGTTCTTGCAATCCGCTGCGTTGAGTCGCTTGAAGTGCCGTTCGGGGCGGGATATATCGTTGATGTCCTTCGCGGCTCAAAAAGCCGTAAGATCAAGGAGAAGGGGCATGATAAATCCCCGTATTTTGCCGCGGGCGCCCACATATCAAAGGAGAACTGGGATAACTACCTCAAAGAGATAATCAATGCGGGGTATCTCTCGCGAAAAGGGACAAAGTATCCCGTTATCGAGCTTAACCGGCGCAGTGCGGACGTGCTTTCGGGAAAGGTGCGGGTAAGCCTCTATCGCGATGCGGCTGTCACCTCATCGGGTCGCCGCCGCAGTTCCTCAAAAGACAGACCCGGCAGACTGACGGCGTCGGGTGTGACTTGCGTATCGGATGCAGGGGGTGCGGCTGTTGCGGGGGCTGAAGGCGCAGGCGGCATTCCCGACACGGTGCTGTTTGAGAGGCTTAAGAGAGTCAGAAAGGAGATTGCGGACAGCAGGGGACTGCCGCCTTACATGATATTCTCAATCGCAACCCTAGCGGAGATGTCAGCGAAACGCCCGCAGAACAGGGAGGAACTCTTAAAGATAAAGGGTATCGGCGAGCACAAGGCGGACGAGTTCGGCGAGAGGTTCATCAAAGCAATTAACGCGGATGAACCCGTAAAACCGCTAAATCCACAGAAGAAGAGCAGTGACATAACCTATGAGATGTACTGCCGCGGCATGACCTTAAGTCAGATAGCAAAGGAGAGAGACCTTGCTTTGGGGACAGTTGCCGTGCACATCGAGGAGAAGATTCGGGAGGGCGCCGATATCAGCATCGATGACCTTGTGAGCGCCGAAAACCGCGACGCCGTTCTTGCGGTTCTGGAGAGTTACGGCGATTCGATATCGATAAAGGACATTCGGATTCTCACCGACGAAAAGATACCCTATGACGAGATTCGGTTCGTCATCGCGTATAAAGCCGCAACTGTCAAAAAAGGGTAAGGGAAGTAAAGTAATGTAAAATGTAAAAATTTCAGACGGAGTATCGTAGTCTCACAGCAACCGATAGTCCGTCGTTCTCTGCCTGAGTTTTCGTCCGATATCGACGGTGAGCCGTTCCATCTCGGCGGGACTGAGATAATCCGCCTCGTTTCCGCCCGCATCCTGCGTGACTTCGTCGGTAAACATGGTGCCGCCGAGGTCGTTTGCGCCCGAAAGCAGGAGCATCTGAGAAAATTTTTTGCCGAGTTTGCCCCACGAGACCTGTATATTGTCGATATTGTCCAGAAACAGCCTTGAGACTGCGCAGAAGAGGAGGTCGTTGCGACCGGTGGCGCCCGCGGGTGCAAGCCCTTTTTCGTAGAGTTCGGTATTCGTGTGCAGATACGGCAGGGGAACAAGCTCGGTGAATCCGTGAGTTTCGTCCTGAATGCCGCGGAGAACGTTAAGGTGCTCGGCGCGGTCGCGCTCGGATTCGACCGAGCCGTACATTATCGTCGATGTCGATTTAAGACCGAGCGAGTGGGCTTCGCGGATAATGCGCGACCACTCCGCCGTTTTTACCTTCACGGGGCAGATTACGTCCCGAACTTCGTCGACGAGGATCTCCGCGCCCGTCCCCTGAAGTGTCCCCAGTCCCGCGTCAATCATCATCTGAATGACCTCTTTTGTCGAAATTCCGCTTTTATCCGCGCAATGCCGGATCTCGTCGGGGCTCATGGTGTGGATGTCGACGCCCGGGAACTCGTCATGCACCCAGCCGATTATCTGCGCATAGCGCCGTGCGTCAAAATCGGGATTTACCCCAGAAAGCAGGCAGATTTCGGTGACGTTGCGCTCTTTTGCCAGCCGAATCCCCTCGCGGATCTGCTCCTCGCTTCGGAGGTATGCCTGCGGACTTGAATCCGGCCTTCCGAAGGCACAGAAGCGGCAGAGGTTCTTGCAGATATTTGTCACGTGAACGTTCTGATTTCTGACATACGTGACCGTATCCCCTACTTTTCGTTCGCGAAGTTCGTCCGCCGCATCGCAGACGTCGAATATTCTTCTGTCGTTCAGTTTCAGAAGCGATGTCGCCTCGTCGACCGTCATTCTGTGACCTTCGAGAGTGTCGCTCAAAAGTGTTTTAAGTTGTGTATTATTAGGATCGCCGTTCATTATATCCCCCAAACCTGTATAACTCATCCCCTAAGTCATTTTATCAGGCTCAATTTTTCTTTGAGCCTTTCTTACCGTTATTTCTTTTTTGATTATTTTTCGTATCTGTGCTTAAATCTTTTCCACGATTTTCGTCGCGGGTTCTTGCATAGAGTTCATGGACGATGATGATTACAATCAGTATGACCGCGAATTCGAAGACGTGCAGCGGCGCGTATCCGAGATAGGGTATCGAGAAGAAGGCTTTTCCGACGATCCATTCCTTCCTTACGGGCTGAATCATTCCGACATTGCTCAGACCCGCCATCTGGTCGTATACTTTGTTGTTGTCCCCCTTTGTGATGTAGCCGCTGACGTCGGTAGGCTGCGATCTGTCGGCTTCATGCCATGTTATTGCCCTGTGGATAATCGGGTGCAGGTTGCCGCGCCCGTTGGGACGGTAGACGATGACGTCACCGTAGACTTTGTTTCCCTCTTTGTCGGCGTTCTCGTTGAATCTGCCGTATCCCGTGACCTCCCCCTCTTCGCTTGTCGTGAGGTTGCCGAACCTGTCCGGCGCCACCACGAATACGAGGTCGCCGACGTTCATGTTCGGCACCATGCTCTCGGATTCGATTGCGACCACCGCGGGCCACGTGCCGCATACCGCAAATAATCCGAACACGATAAAGCCGACTATGCAGACTACGCAGAGTATATCGCGTATAAAACTCACCGTTGGGTCGGCAGTCCTCAGAAATTTCATGAGCGGGTTGTCGCCGCTGCCGTCACCCGCGGTCGTATCGGATTCGGTATTCTTTGTCACGGTATTTCATCCATCTCCGCTTTACAGAATAGAAAGCTATCATTTATTTTAATGATTCTTATTTTTATTATTCTTGTTTAATTTCCTATTTATTTTCCTATTTAATTCCTTATTTAATGTGTCATATGCCGTCGCGATGTTTCCGGCGAGTGGGTCGACGATGCCGAGGGGGTTGCGGATCCGCGGGGGGAAAAGTCTTATAGAATGCTTTCCCATTTGAGTTTATGACCGAAGACAGTCGTGATGAACTGAAAGGGAAGGTGCTCTCCCTTAAGGAGCTTGTAAATTACTGGGACGGCACGGTGTCGAGCCGCATGATAGTTAACAGGGTTGCGGGGAGTATCACGCTCTTCTCCTTCGACGAAGGTGAGGGCTTAAGCGAGCATGCGGCGCCGTATGACGCGGTTGTGACGATTCTCGAGGGCGAATGCGAGGTCTGGCTCTCGGGGGAGACCCATGTCATGAAAGAGGGGGATACGATTATCTTCCCGGCGAATGCCCCGCATGCACTCTCGGCGATAACGCCGTTCAAGATGATGCTTATCATGATAAGGGGAGACTGAGAGAGGAAATTTGAGAGAACTTGGGATAATTAGGAAAATAAAGAATATATGAGCGGAAGACACGTGAGAATGATGCGGATGAGATAAGCGAAATTGACGGAGATACGGCACAATGAACGAAGATGAGGGTAAATACT
>JAFZMT010000017.1 GCA_017553245.1 Methanomicrobium sp. | reverse complement strand
GCGGCACACAGGACAAGCAGAACGGCAACAACGATGAGAGTCTTCATGCGCCCCTTATGCTTTCTCTCCATGCGCTCCTCATAATCCTTCTCGCGGTCATACTCATTGACCGCCCATTTGGAATTATAACCCGCCTGATCGAACTTCACATCCTGCCTGCGGCTGCTCTCCGAATAACTCTCGGGTGAGAAACTGCGCTGCGGCGCACTGTAGGACTCGCGTATACGCTCGGTATTCAGAAACTCGGCAAACTGCCTCCTTCCCATCGGCGATATGTTCTGAGTCCTCTCAAAATCGTTAACCAGCCTCTCGGAGATTCGGTTAAGCGGCTCTCTGCCCGAAAAACTCTGCATTACATCGGGTTTCTGCGCGAAAACACCCACATGCCGGTATGCATCCGAGACAAAACCCGGGGTAACGGTCTCGGTTGCCAGATTAATCTGGTATCCGCCCGAAACCTTATCGACAATCATCAGGTCGGCATCGCGGAAAGTCCTCTTCGCAACCACAATCGTGAAGCCCGCCGCCATATAGGTCTTCAGCTTGCCCGCGACCAGAACGGCGAAATCCACTGACTTTGAAAGATTGTCCGAGACCGCAAGCACATCCTTGCCCAGAAGAAGCCTGCCGACCGCATAATCCGCCGTATCCATACCCGACATCTTGGATGTCAGCTGCATATTCCTCTCGTCGAAGAAATGATCGTCCGAAGCCAGATTTCTGACCTCGTAATCGTTCTGCTCCAGAGTGCGCCTGACGCGGGCATAGAAGTCCTGCACGTAGGACAAATCTATGCGCGAAAGATACGAATCGTAGACGCTCTTCTCAAGATAGATGACAGTATCGGGACGGCGTCCTTTTTTCTGGACGTTAACGGCTGTGCCCATGAGAAGGGTGCCGTTTCGCGTCGAAAGATAAAGGGATGCCGTACTCTCGTCCAGCATCTCGGCAAGACTGACCGCATACTCGTCATTGAGATATCCCGCAACAATCTCGCCGTCGGTTGTGAAAATTCCGTAAGTATCCTGCATCATCTCACCTGCCGAATTTGAAGACCTCGGAGAACCTCCACGGCGCAAGGTCGGTAGGCGCAATCTCCTCTTCCATGCCCTCTTCGGTCGGGAAAGGCTCGGCTGTGGCGTCGACCGAGACCGCAATGAAATGCATCGAGATATCGTCCATCATATTGATGAGATTCTTAAAGACCAGATTCGTGCGCAGAATCTCAAAGAGCGAGTTCTCAATCGCAAGCGCCTGCTTTGACTTCTCGGGAACGTCCGAGAGCTTTGACGCGTTCATAGACCGAATCAGATTTCTTATCTCCTTGTTCTTCCACAGCACAAGGTCGGACTTCGTGACCACGACCGCGAACTTCTTGTTCGACTTGAAGACGCCGAAGAAGTTCCTGTCCTCCAGATCGATGAGAGTCTTCATGTAGCCGCCGAACTCCTTGGCAAGCTGGGAATGACCCTTGCGGTTATCCGTAATCTTCTCGCCGTCCACGAGGAAGATGACCTTGCCGGCCTTGAGGAAGTTGCCGTACATGGTCGCGATTATGACGCTCTTCGTAAACTCCGGGTCGAGAAGTTTATCCGCGTGATTGAACTTGATAAACCTCACAAAGTCCATCGTTCCGGCATTCCGGCGAATCTCCGCGGGTGAGAGCTTGAGCGCCGCACTCAGCAGGGAGATGGCTCTCTTGAAGTTGATCTCGTTGAGCTCATCGTAGTATTCGCCGGCATAATCCACGACAGTCCATTTAACGGGGATAAGACCGAACTTCTTGCCTTTCAGCTCGTAGATGACCATCTGATAACGATACGTCCTCGGAAGTATCTTGCCGTCAAGCACGATTGAATAGAGATTGGAGAGCTTGAGGTCGTCGCCGTCGTCGTTGGGGTCGCCCGTCAGCACAACGCCGTCGTTCGTATGTCCCTTGTTGTAGTTATCCGAGATATACTTCCACAGACCCAGAACGAAGTAGGTCTTTCCCGAAGAACGCGGTCCGAACACAAATATCTCGGATGCGCGGACACCGATTGTCACCTTAAGCGCAATCCAGTAGAGTATGGTGGCAAGGATAATGCCCGCGCCGAAGAAGAATATGCTCTGCGCCGCATATGCCTCGGTAACGTCGACGACGGCAAGCCACATCTCATAGAGCAGAAACCCTACAATCGTAAGATACAGAACCGTCAGCAGAATCTTGGCGATAAGCGCCAGAAAGTCGTAACGGTTATGCAATACGCAGTTAATGTCGCACAGAGTGCCCACTATCAGACCGATTGAGCACATCATCAGGAGCAGGTTAACGTTTGCCCCGGGCGATATCATGTAGAAGTAGGTGACCATGGCGAACGCTATCGCGTAAATAAAGCCGTTTATTCGGGAATCCTCATTGAAGAGCATTCCGATTGCGACCGCAAAGAAGATACCGCAGAGCAGTTCCACGAATACCGCGAGTTCAAAAGGCGCGGGATGCACCTTGAAAACGTAAGCACCCGTGGTAAATACGCATGCCACGATGATGCTTAACGGAAGTGCCGCCAGAAAGTAGAGTCTCCTTCTTTTACTGTTTATAATCATTCGCCGACGGCCTCTTTGATGTCCTTGACCGTGTAGAGATCAAGGATTCTCTTCCTCGCCTCATCCGCGTCTTCCTTGTTGCCCGCCTCAAGGTCGGCAATCTCGGCGGCTTCGGTGAGGAGGAGTGTCTTCTTTCTCACGACGTACTTACCTTCCTGTAAGTAGAGAGCGTGGTGCAGGATATTCTCCTTCGACCTCTCGTATTTCTCCCAGTAGCCGCCGCCGGTGGTGAGCGGGGATATGTTGTCGAGGAAGCTTGCCGCCGCAAAGAAGGTGAGCGATATCTCCCACGGCTTTGTGTAGTTGTGCGAGTTGACCTTGGCGCTGTCATTGCTCTTCAAATCAAGGTGCTTTACGAGAGCGCGCCTGAGGTCGCTTCCCTTGTTCTCGGTAAGCTGGGAGAGCCAGTGCGACGGCGATGCCGCAACGAGAGCCGCCTTGTCAAAGCTCCATCTCTCAGTGCCCGCACTGCCGTATCCCACCGAGATGTTGTTGATGCCCAGCTTGTGCGAGTCGAGAAGTTCCTTGTATTTCCACTGGACAATGTTGTAGAGCTTCTCAATCTCCGCCTTTCCTTCCTCGTCGTAATCGAGGACGGAGAGGTCGGAGTCGTCCTTTATGAGCGAGAGCACATTGGGGTTAATTTCGCCGAACCACGTGCGATACATGCCCTCGACCGTCGAGTTGCCGCTGCGCCTCTTCTCGTCGATTGACCTCAGACCGCCCTCGTAGCTCTCGACATTGGCGATGAACTTCTTTCTGGCATCGAAGGTCTCTCCTATGAGGTCTTCGATGAGGTGGAGGAACTCGATCTGCTGCTGCATGTCCTTCTGCGAACCGATGAGCGAGTCGACATCGGAACTGATCTTATTGTATTTCGCCGTGTATCCCTCGCGGGTATTGATAATCTCGGTAAGAGCCTCACGGACGTTGGTGAGAACGCTGACCGTATCGTTTCCGTGGAACGAGCGGATGAGCTGTGCCTTCTCCTCGGAACCGAGGTTGAACTGGGAGATTACCGGCGCAAGCGCGGACTCGCGGATTGAGCCCAGCTTGGCGTCGTATTCTCTTGAGAGGAACTTCTCCTGTATGAAGACGTCGAAGGGGTCGCGGATTGAGATCTTTCCCGGGTGCATCTGGGATATTTTTCTGATTCTCTCCTCCTTCGTCGCTTTTTCGCTGCGGAACATCTCCACGTTGAGCTTCTTTCCGAGAAGGCTGTCGGCAAATCCCTGCTTCTTGGCAACCTTCATCATATACTCGTTGAAGTAGTAGAGCGAGAGCGACTCGGCAAGGTCTTTGAGGTATTCGAAGTCAGCCGCGGTCGCGTGCTCCAGTCTCTCGACATCCGCCTGAATATCGCCGAGCGGCAGTGATTTGAGCCAGTCTTCGCGCTTTATCGGTTTTGCCTTGTTCTTGTCGGCAAGGCTGAGCTTCTCTTTTAAGAGGAAGAGGAGAGCCGCGAACTTGTCGAGGAAGGCGCGTTCGAGGTCGTCGATTGCCGCACCGTCGCCGCCGCTTCCCCTGCCGAGCGTGATATAGTCCTCGATTGGTTTTGAAAGGTTGCTCATCTCGGAGCGGATTGTGTCATAGGTCTTGGACTTGAGGTTTTCGACCTCGTCAAGTTCCGCACGCCTCGCCTTGATCTTGACGTCAATCTCGCTTATCTCAGCCTTAAGTGCGGACTCGCGTGCCGAAAGGTCGCCGGAGATCTTTCCGAAGTTTTCTTCGCCGCGTATGAGGTTTACGAACGCCGTTCTTGCCGACTTCTCGTTGACCTTCAGCGTGGTCTTGTGAAGGTCGCCCATGACCTCCAGAAGCTGGAGGTTCTTCTTTATGCTCTCGTAAAGCTCCTGATCCTTTGCGTTCTCGTGCGGCTTGGACTCGTTTTCGAGCGATTTCTTGAGCCTTGCCACATACTCGATGAGTTTGTCGTATTCCTTAATCGTCGAAATGTCCTTGAGGTCCTCGGGCATGTTGTTGGTGACCGCGGACTCGATAATCGACTGCGTCTTGAAGTTTAATAGGTCGGTAATGTCGTTCTCCCAGACCTTCTTTACCTTCTCAATCTCTTTTCTGTAGGTATTGACATCGTCGTGGGTAATCTCGCTGTCCGTCTTTGAGAACTCGTTGGGGTATGCGTTGATGTTTGTCGCAAAGAAGTCGCCGACCGCCTTAAGAATCTTGCCGCGGTTCTCCGACATTCCCGCAAAGGAGTCGATAACGTCCTCAAAGCCCTTCTTGAGCGAACGCAGGTTCTCGACGGGGTATTCGATTACGTGGGAGTCGGCGAAGATGAATCCCGAATAATCCTTCTTGGCATCGACGATTGCCGAGATATCCGCAGTGGGCAGATAGAAGGAGTTGATGAACATATACGGGAATGCCGAGTCGAACTCGATGACTTCCTGTTTTCTGTCGCCGCCGTCGACGTAACCCGTGGGGCTTAATGACGAGACTATGATATAATTGAAGAGCTTGTCGTCCTTCATGTTGAGATATTCAATCTCCGAAAGGGCGATAGCCGCGTTGAGCTGCTCTTTCTCTCCCTCGCTTGCCGCCGGAAGCACGGCAAAGAGCCATATTTTGGATTCCTGACCGCGTTTTTCCTTGATGTAGCGGGCTAAGTCGATGAACATTCCCGAGCCGGTGCCGCCGCCGAGACCGACGATAATCGCAACGGGACCGTGTCCCTGAAACGACGGGAACTGCTCTCCGCCCTGCGTGATTCCCTTGTAGAAGACTGCCTTTGAGATGGCACGCCTTCTGTGGACGCCGCCGCCGAAATCATCCACAATATTCCTGTCGACCTTCTTTAAGGATGCGTAGTCGAAACCGTATTCGGGATCGTTCATCCACCAGACATCGACGAGCGGTCTCTCGCGGCGGTTCTTCATCTGCTCGCAGATCTTCTCCGACGTCAGCGAGGATACGCGTTCGACATTGGCTAAATCGGGCAGATGATAGTGATAGCTCTTTACGCTTCCCCCCATCTGGCTGTTCGTCCTCTGCATGACGCCGACCTTTCTCTCGACCTCTTCCGCCCTCTGAATATCGGTTTTTCTCTGATTCGAGTCGGTATCGAATGTATAGAGCGAGAGTCTCTTTCCGTCGGAAAGGAAATGCTCAAGGAACCAGTCGTGCTCATAGAGATTCGAGATGAGCTTCTTACCGCATCCGCCCACTGCCACTACGGTCAGTTCATCCGGCATCTGGAACGGTTTGCCTTCAATAATATCATCAGCCATTTTTTCCACCTGTTTTTTAATTTTTAAGCCTGTTTTAAATTTTTTAAACCTGTTTTTTGAATTTTATAATATCCGTATTTTGTCTGTTCCCGTCAGATTGCGGGATGATTCGTTTTTAAGTCAAATCCTCTAAAGTCAAATCCTCTGTCTTTGGATTCGCATCTTCAATATTCGCTCTGATAGTCCTGCATGTTCTTTGCGCGGATTGTGCCGAGGAAGACTCCGACAACAAGACCGATAATGAGAAGAACGATTCCGATGATGACGGACGTCATGAACGGCATCGTGGACTCTCTGGGAATTTCCGCGTATTTCAGGACTTCGTTTGCCTCATCGGTAAGACCCTTGGAGTATAAGTCCTGCGCCAGCACTCTCAGATCTTTATCCGTGATTGCATTCACACGCTCGTTGAACTGCGCTTCCCCCGGGATGGTAATCGAGAATGTCGCCGTCGACGCCTGACCTACGGTCTGACCGTTTGCGTCAATCGCCTTTACCTGATAGTAGGTGTATCCGGTCTTCTTGGTCACCCTCGTTGTCACGACAACGCCGTCGACGACTTCAATGGATGTAAGAACGGGCACACGTCCCGTAACGCTTACCTTGATTGATTCGGGCAGACCGCCGTCGGCATTGAGCCTTAATGTAGGCTCATTGAGCGATTTTTCGCCGTCAACGAGATTGAGACCCTCCGTCTCGACCGTCCAGAGCTGCTGATCCGAAACCGGAATCAGGTCGGTATACATCTCAATAACGGATGCCTGCTTCGGAATGCCGCTGACAACGATCTGATAATCCACGACAACGCCTTCATCCTGCGAACTGAGGAGTTTTCCGCCGGTTACGTCCGTGTTTACGGCGGATGCCGGCATGCACAAGAGCATAACTGATACGATTAATAAGAATGATGTCCAAAGGGATGCTCTGCTATTTATTGACATAATGAGAGATTAATTTTTGAACAATTAAATATTTCTTGTACTGTTTCAGTTTACGCGATGCCGACATGACGCCGACATGCGGCAGACTTATTTTTTGAGTATTTTTAATGCCCGTTTTGAATTTGGTTTGAATTTGGTTTGAATTTGGTTTGAATATGTTTTACATATTTCGGGGCGGAAAAATGAGAATGATATATCACATATTAACTGCAAATCTCTCATTCACGCAGATCTCAATACTTGTTCTTATAGCGGTTCTTGTGCTTATCTCGGCTCGAAGCTTCATGCGCACCGAAGTCAAGATATGGCATATCATGCTTTGCGGAGCTTTGGCAGTGCTCGCTTTGGGGCAGATCTCGGTCTGGG
>JAFZMT010000164.1 GCA_017553245.1 Methanomicrobium sp. | reverse complement strand
TACTCCGCTATTCAAAGCCCGTTGTCGACAAAGCCCGCGAAATGCTCTTTGAAGTAAGGGAAGCCGACCGCAGAAACGCCGGCTCGTCGTCTCCGCTCATGGACTGGAGAACAGCGTTCTGCTGCAAAAAAGAAGATGTCCCGGACATTATCTTCATCGCCGGCGAAGATACAAAAAAGGGCGGCAACGGCGCAAAAACGGGCGCGGATTGCGAACCGATGATAATCCTTTTGGGCATCTCCCCGTCAGCGACCGTTAACAATATTCTTATGCTCGGCGAGCGCATAAATAATAGAAACTAAATAAACGGTAAGAAAAAATGGCAATTAAACCGACATACATAAAGGCAATCAGCTTCGAGCTTCTCGAAAAGCACAGCGACAGATTTACCTCGGACTTCGACGCCAACAAAGCAGTCGTCGACGAAGTGGCATTAATCGGATCAAAGCGCGTCCGCAACCGCATTGCCGGTGCAATTACAAGAAAAGTTAATAAAAGAAAGCGCATATAAATTTCCTTATGTTTGAGGGAGTTTATCCGGCGCTAATAACGCCTTTTAAGGATAATTCGCAGAAGGATCTGGACTTGGACGGTCTGGAATCCAATATTGAATATCTAATATCCTGCGGAGTTCACGGTATAGTCCCCTGCGGATCTACCGGCGAATCTGCCACACTCACTTTTGAAGAGCATGAGACGGTCATAGAGAAGGCTGTCGAGGTTGCGGACGGTCGCGTGCCCGTACTTGCGGGAACAGGCTCGAACAACACGGTTGAAGCGGTCAGATTTACGAAAGCCGCAAAAGATATCGGCGCCGACGGCGTCCTTGTCTTAAGCCCGTATTACAACAAACCCAACCGCTCGGGACTCGTCAAGCACTACAATATCCTTGCCGACCTCGACATCCCCGTCGTCGTCTACAACATCCCGGGAAGGACGGGTCAGAACCTTGCCGCGGACTTAATCATCGAGCTTGCGCAGCACCCCAACATCGTCGCCGTAAAAGAGGCGAGCGGCAATCTGGAGCAGATGTCAAGGATAATCGAGGGCACCCGCGATCTGGACTTTACTTTGCTCTCCGGCGATGACGGGCTGACGCTTCCGATACTTGCCCTCGGAGGAAAGGGAGTAATCAGCGTAACGGCAAACGTCGCTCCGAAACTCATGGTTCAGCTCTATGACATGTTCAAGGCGGGCGACATCGAAGGCGCAAGGAAGATGCACTACAGGCTGGCGCCGCTGAGTCGTGCGCTCTTCATCGAGACCAATCCGATTCCGGTCAAAGCGGCATGCGGTCTCAAAGGTCATGCGGGCGGTCCCGTAAGGCTCCCGCTCGACGAGATGGCTCCGAATAATCTTAATACTCTCAAAGAGGTCCTGAAAAACTATGATTAAAGTAGCAATTTGCGGTGCTCTGGGAAGAATGGGCACGAAGATAGGCGGTCTTGTAAACGACTCGCCGATAATGGAACTCGTCGGCGGCGTCGACATCCGCGACGGATCGTTCTACGGCAAGGATGTCTATGAATCCTCAAGAATTGACGAATTCATCGACGCAAAAAAGCCCGATGTCCTCGTTGACTTCACGATAGCGGCGGCGGCGGTCGCCAACGTAAAAGCGGCATCCCGCCACGGTGTCGCCGTCGTTGTCGGAACCACGGGATTTTCGCCCGAGCAGAGAGAAGAACTCCGCGTCGCAATCGAAGGTCACATACCCGCGGTTATCTCAAGCAACTACAGTCTGGGAGTCAACATCTTCTTCCACCTGATTAGGGAAGCGGCAAAACAGCTCTCCGATTACGATATCGAGGTTATCGAGGCGCACCATCACTTCAAGAAGGATGCGCCGAGCGGCACGGCAAAGACAATCCTCGGTATCATCAAAGAGGAGGTCGGCGACCGCAAAGAGATGTACGGACGTGAGGGCATGGTCGGAGAGCGCGGCAATGAGATAGGCGTTCACGTAATCCGCGGCGGCGATATCGTAGGTGACCACACCGTCATGTTTGCGGGCAATGACGAGGTTATCGAGTTCACGCACCGCGCTTATGACAGACTTGTCTTCGCACACGGCGTTGTAAGAGCGGTCGGCTGGATTCCGGGCAAAAAACCCGGCATCTACTCTATGAACGACGTTTTGGGATTCAACGAGTAATCGTTTCCCAAAATCAATCCCTATTCAAATTCCCGATACCTGTCCCAAATCAAAAATCCTTTTTTAAAACTGTGCCTTTTCGTTTCATTCATCGCCCTGTTTTTTTGTTCATGCCTGTTCACATGTCCGTGTTCATATCTCCGTGTTCACATATGCGCTGTCAACCCGTTTCGCCTAAACAAATAGAAACGTATTTTATAATTTGTGCCGATATAACTTCGATAACTTATGGCAGCTATTGTAAATACGGAAAC